>PWIZ01000026.1 GCA_003560175.1 Halomonas sp.
GGATCCGCGACAGGAACGCCCAGAATGGAACGTCCAGAATGAAACGATCACCCCTGATCAGCCCGGAACTGCTGGAGCGCATCGTCGATGCCTCCGAGGACGGTATCGTGGTTGCCGAGCAGGAAGGCGACGAGAACATCCTGATCTACGTGAACAAGGGGTTCGAGCGCCTGACCGGTTACAGCGCCGACGAGATCCTCTACCAGGACTGCCGCTTCCTGCAGAACGAAGATCGCGACCAGGAGGGCCTGGTCGCCATCCGCAAAGCTCTCGTCGATGATCGGCCCTGCCGCACCGTGCTGCGCAACTACCGCAAGGACGGCACCCTGTTCTGGAACGAGCTCTCCATCACCCCCGTCCATGACGACGATGACAACCTGACCTACTACATCGGCGTGCAGAAGGACGTCACCGAGCGCGTCGAGGCCCAGCTGGAGCTGGAACGTCTCAAGCTGGAGATGGAGCGCCTCAAGCAGGAGCACGGTCTGAGCTGATTCGCCACCGAAGGCCACGCGGCGAGGGCGGTTGCCGGAGCGCCCCTCTTGAAAAAAGTGCGGCCAGAGGGTTGTGCTCCCCGCCAACTGCATATATATAGCGCCCAGGCGGCAAACTTGCTGCCCGGGTGCTTCGGGCTCCGCGCACTGATACCGTGCACAGGGGACGAGAAGCGATAGTGATGCGTCGACGCTGTGTCGACACTGGCCATGGGAGGACGTCGCATGGGCCGTGAACACCTTCTCGAACCGAGCCTCGATGACGAGGTGGACTTTTCCGACGCGGTAAACGACGAGGAGTATGCTCGTCCCCGCGCCAGCCGCGCCGATACCCTGCGCGCCCGCCGACGCGTGGAGGCGCTGCTCGAGGAGCGTCGCCTGCGCCGCGCCATCGAGGATGACTGGGCCATCGACGAAGAGGAATAGGGTCGCGGCTGGCCTTTGACCGTAGTGGCCACTATCATCGTGGCCACTGAACATCCTCCAACCGACGGGTTACCATGGCGCAATACGTCTACACCATGAACCGGGTGGGCAAGGTCGTGCCCCCCAAGAAGCAAATCCTCAAGGATATCTCCCTCTCCTTCTTCCCGGGTGCCAAGATCGGCGTACTGGGCCTCAACGGCTCCGGCAAGTCGACCCTGCTGCGCATCATGGCCGGGGTCGATACCGAATTCGAGGGCGAGGCGCGCCCGATGCCGGGCATCAACGTCGGCTACCTGCCCCAGGAGCCGCAGCTCGACGATGACAAGAACGTCCGCGAGACCGTGGAAGAGGCCCTGGGCGCCATCAAGGAGGCCCAGGAGAAGCTCGACGGCGTCTATGCCGCCTACGCCGAGCCGGACGCCGACTTCGACGCCCTGGCCAGCGAACAGGCGCGCCTGGAGAACATCATCGAGGCCGCCGATGCCCACAACCTGGAGCGCAAGCTCGAAGTGGCTGGCGAAGCCCTGCGTCTGCCGCCCTGGGAGGCTCGCGTCGGCCATCTCTCCGGCGGCGAGCGACGCCGCGTGGCGCTGTGTCGCCTGCTGCTCTCCAGCCCCGACATGCTGCTGCTCGATGAGCCCACCAACCACCTGGACGCAGAGTCCGTGGCCTGGCTGGAGCGCTTCCTCCACGACTACAACGGCACCGTGGTAGCGATCACCCACGACCGCTACTTCCTCGACAACGTGGCTGGCTGGATCCTCGAGCTGGACCGCGGCCAGGGGATTCCCTTCGAGGGCAACTACTCGGGCTGGCTGGAAGCCAAGGAGCAGCGCCTGGCCCGGGAGGCCAAGCAGGAGGCCTCCAAGAACAAGGCCATCAAGCAGGAGCTGGAGTGGGTGCGCAGCAACGCCAAGGGCCGCCAGGCCAAGAGCAAGGCGCGCCTCAATCGCTTCGAGGAGATGCAGTCCGGCGACTTCCAGAAGCGCAACGAGACCAACGAGATCTACATTCCGCCCGGCCCACGCCTGGGCGACAAGGTCATCGAATTCCACGGCGTCTCCAAGGCCTTCGATGACAAGTTGCTCTACGAGGACCTGACCTTCACCGTACCCAAGGGCGCCATCATCGGCATCGTCGGCGGCAACGGTGCGGGTAAGTCGACCCTGTTCAAGCTGATCACCGGTGCCGAACAGCCCGACGCCGGCGAGGTAGTGGTCGGCGATACCGTCGACGTCGCCTACGTGGAGCAGCTGCGAGACGGCCTCGACGACAGTCAGACGGTGTGGGAGGCGGTCTCCGACGGCCAGGACGTGCTCAATATCAACGGCTATGAGGTCTCCTCACGAGCCTACGTGGGTCGTTTCAACTTCAAGGGCAACGACCAGCAGAAGCGTCTGAACGAGCTCTCCGGCGGCGAGCGTGGACGCCTCCAGCTGGCCCAGACCCTGAAGCAGGGTGCCAACGTGCTGCTGCTCGATGAGCCCTCCAACGACCTGGATATCGAGACCCTCCGCGCCCTGGAAGAGGCCCTGCTGGCCTTCCCCGGCTGCGCCCTGGTGATCTCCCACGACCGCTGGTTCCTCGACCGCATCGCCACGCACATCCTGGCCTTCGAGGGCGACTCCCACGTGGAGTTCTTCGAGGGCAACTACGCCGAGTATGAGGCGGACCACAGGAAGCGCGTGGGCGATGACACCCCGCACCGCATGAAGTACAAGCGCATCGACGCCTGACCGGCTTCGCCGGAGCTTTAAGCGGTAAGCGGTAAGCGAAACCCCACTAACCTTTGCGGTTGTGGGGTTTTCTTATGGCGTCAGCGTCGCCCGAAGATCAGCGACACCACGAACAGGATCAGGAACAGCACGAAGAGTATCTGGGCGATCGACGTAGCCACACCGGCGATGCCGGTGAAGCCGAGCACGCCGGCGATAATGGCAATAATCAGAAACAGCAGGGCATTGCCAAGCATAGGGAACCTCCATTTCCAAGGCGTTTTCCGGTTACCCAGCGGGACTAGCTTTCTCCCCCGCACTCCCTGTACAGCCTTGTCACTCGACGCCCGTATGGCAAGTTACGCTTAGTATCACCCTGTAACTCCGGCCTCAGTAGAGACCCGGCTCGCCCTCGGGGCGAGTCTTGAAGCGACGATGCAGCCACAGGTACTGTTCGGGATGCTTGCGGATGGCACCCTCGATGAAGGCGTTGATCCGTGTCGCGTCGGCCACCTCGTCGCCGCTGGGGAAGTCCGCAAGCGGCGGCAGGTATTCCAAGGTATAGGTGCGGTTGTCCGGGTTGCGGTAGAACATAAGGGGTATCACCGGCGCCCCGGTCATGCGGGCGATCCGGGAGGTCATCTTCACCGTGGCCGCCGGTATGCCGAAGAAGGGGGCGAAGACGCTGGCCTCGCGGCCAAAGTCCTGATCCGGTGAATACCAGACGCCGTGACCGGCCTTGATCCGCCGCACCACGCCGCGCAGGTCGTGACGATCGATAATGGCGTCGAAGTAGGGGTCTCGGGCGCGCCCCATGAAGCGAGCGAAAAGCGGGTTGTCATGGGGGCGCTGCACAGCGTCGGCGCGGTAGTAGAGCGAGTGCAGGGCGCCGCCCAGGTCGAGGGTGGAGAAGTGCACGCCGATGATCAGCGCTCCCTTGCCCTCGGCCTGCACCCTGGACATATGCTCCTGCCCCTTGAAGGTGACCCGGTGGCGCAGGTGTTCGGGGTCACGACACCAGCCGGTGGCGGTCTCCATGATGCCGATACCGTTGGCGATGAAGGTCTCGCGAACCAGTCGCACCTGCTGCTCGTCATCCAGTTCCGGGAAGCAGAGGCGGATATTGGTTTCGGTGATATGACGCCGACGCCTGGCGAGACGCCAGGCCGCCAGGCCGATCAGCCTGCCGACCCAGAGCTTCAACTGCCAGGGCAGCCAGGCGGCCGCGTACATGGCCCCGATGGCGAGCCACACCGGCCAGTAGCGAGGATGGGCGAAGTTGGGCTGGCTCATTGGGGGACAGACCCCCATTGACGACTATGCCATTGACGACTGCTGACCATTGCAAGGCTCCTGGCTCGGTTAGGGAGTCAATGGGGGTCTGTCCCCGATAGCCCATGATATCGTCTCGGCACCCGGGGCAGCACCCCGGTGAGCAGGGTATAGCTGATGGTATCGCAGTGGCGGGCCACCTCGTCCACGGAGAGCACCTCGCCGTTGGCCGCCCTGCCCCACAGCACCACTTCGCTACCGATATCGGCTTCGGGAATGTCGGTGAGGTCCACGGTAAGCATGTCCATGGAGACCTTGCCGGCGATGGCGGTGCGACGGCCCGCCACCAGTACCGGGGTGCCGTCCACCGCGTGGCGGTCGTAGCCGTCGCCATACCCGCCGGCCACCACGCCGATACGCGACGGCCGCGGGGTCACCCACCGACCGCCGTAGCCCACCGGCTCGCCGGCGGGCAGCTCGCGCACGGCGATGATCGCCGAACGCAGGGTCATCACCGGGGCGAGCCGTCGGCTCGCCACGCTGGCCGCCTCGAGCGGGTCACTGCCATAGAGCATCACCCCGGGGCGATTCCAGGCGCCGTGGGCCTCCGGGCGAGCCAGGGTCGCCGGAGAATTGGCCAGGCAGAGGGGGGCGCCGAGCCGCTCGGCCAGGGCCTCAAGCCGCGCCATCTGGCCTGCGAAGTAGCCGGTATCGGCTCGGTCCGCGGTGGCGAAGTGGCTCATCAGGTGCAGGTCGCAGGCATGGGCCGGGGCCGCCGCCAGGCGCCGCCACACCGTTTCCGCCCGCTCGGGGGAGAAGCCAAGGCGATGCATGCCGGAGTCAACCTTGAGCCAGACGGGAATGGGCCGCGACGGCCGATGGGCAAGCAGCGCTTCCAGCTGCCAGTCGCTGTGCACCGCCATCCATAGGCCCATGGTCTCGACCTGTTCGAGCTCACTGGCCTCGAAGATGCCCTCGAGCAGCACGATGGGGAGGGTGATACCTGCCTCGCGCAGGGTCACCGCCTCCTCGATGCAGGCCACCGCGAAGGCCGGTGCGATGCCCTCCAGGGCGCGCGCGCAGGCCACGGCACCGTGGCCATAGCCATCGGCCTTGAGCACGGCGATGGCGCCGCTTGCCGGCGCGAGAGAACGGGCGAGACGGTAGTTGTGACGCAGCGCCTCGAGGTCGATATGGGCGATCAGCGGCCGGGCCATGGCAGTTCCTGGAGCAGTGAAAAAAGGGCAGGCGAATAGGACATGGCATTATCCATGGATAAACTGGCCATCTCATGAAAGAAACCACCATATCCATGGTGGTTTCTAGTGGTTAAGCTCAAAAAAATATCAGTCAGCAGAAAATCATCAGGATGGCGTCTGAGGCCGCTCACCGATGTTCATCACCGGGTCGTCATTACCAACTCGCGGCAACTCCAGGGACACCGCTCCCTCGCTGCGCAGCCAGGCATTGACGGCCTGGATCGACTCGGCGTCGAGCACGCCCGCCTGCTGCTGCAGGCGTAACAGGCCCAGCACGTAGTCGTAGCGTGCCTCGGCGTGATCGGCGATGGCATTGAACAGATTACGCTCGGCGTTGAGCACATCGACGATATTGCGGGTGCCCACCTCGTAGCCCGAACGGGTCGCCTCCAGGGCGCTCTGGTTGGAGACGATGGCCTGGGCGCGGGCCTCCACCGTTTCCACGTCGTTACTCACCCGGGTGAACAGCGAGCGCACCTGCTGAACAGTATCGCGGCGCTGGGCCTCGAAGTCGTACTGGGAGACCTCCAGGGCGAAGCCGCTCTGGCGAATCTGCGCCTGCGTGCTGCCACCGGTATAGAGCGGCATGCTGGCGCGCAGGCCGAGCTGGCTGGAGGAGTTGTAGCCGGAGACGCCGCTGCGGTCGTTGTCCGAGACGTCATAGCTGGCGAAGGCCTCGACCCGGGGCAACTGACCGGCACGGGAAACGTCGAGCTCGCTACGCGCCACCTCGATGCCTGCCTCGGCCATCTTGAGCATGGGGCTGTTATCCATGGCCAGCGCGACCCAGTCACCGCGGTCCACGGGCTCCGGCGGTATGATGGGGATCTCCTCGGCGAGGACATCGATGCTGTCGTAACGCTTGCCGGTGAGGCGTTCCAGGGCCTCGAAGCTCACCTGCATGGCACTCTCCGCAGCGATACGCTGGGCGCGGGCCAGGTCGAAGGAGGCCTGGGCCTCGTGGACCTCGGTGATGGCGATCAACCCCACCTCGAAGCGTTCCCGGGCCTGCTCGAGCTGGCGCTCGATGGCGGTCTCCTGGGAGCGCCGCGCCGAGAGGATATCGTGAGCGCGCAGGATCTCGAAGTAGGCCTCGGCCACCTCCAGCAGCAGCTGCTGCTCGGCCGCGGCCAGCGACAGCGCCTCGCGATCGACACGGCGCACTGCCTGGTCGAGCTGGGCGCGACGAGTGGGATCATAGAGCGCCTGGCTGGCCTCCAGGTTCAGCCCGAGGCTGTTGACGATGTCGTCATCCTCGCGGGGGAGCTGGTCCGGCTGGATCACGTCGCCAGACTGGCTCTCGTAGGTTCGGCTATGGGTCAGGCTGGTGCTGGCAGAGACCTGCGGCAGCAGAGTGCCACGCTGGGCATCGCGGCCCGCCTCCACGGCGGAGAAGCCCGAGCGGGCCGAAGCGAGGGTGGCATCGTTGTCCAGGGCGTCCCGGGCGACGGTCCAGAGGTCGGTGGCCTGAGCAGTGCCGGCCACGGCCAGCCCCAAGAGGAGGACCAGCGACCGAGGAACCAGGCGAGTCAGGGTCGGGCGATGCATGGGCTTACGATTCCTGTACGGGGCCAAGCTCTGCATGCTGGCAAGACAACATGCAGAAAATTGGCAAGGGCGGGATACGCAGAGATATCGATAAGAAAGACCTGCGCAGGGACCCTCGCAAAGCGCTACGCGAAGATCGAATCCAGTGAGAGGCCCTGCTTGTCGAGCACCCGACGCAGCTTCTTGAGTGCCTCAACTTGGATCTGACGCACCCGCTCGCGGGTGAGACCAATCTCCTCGCCCACCTGCTCCAGGGTGGCCGCCTCATGACCACGCAGGCCGAAGCGGCGAACCACCACCTCCATCTGCTTCTCGGTGAGTTCGGAGAGCCAGGCGTCGACATGCTGCTTGATGTCGCCGTCGAGCAGCGAGGACTCGGGGCCCAAATCGTTATCGTCGGCCAGGGTCTCGATCAGCGGCTTGTCGCTGTCGCCGCCCACCGGGTAGTCCACCGAGGAGATGCGCTCATTGAGCCTCATCATCTTCTTGACCGACTCCACCGGCTTGTCGAGGTGCTCGGCGATCTCGTCGGCAGTGGCCTCGTGGTCGAGCTTCTGGGTCAGCTCGCGGGCCGCCCGCAGATAGATGTTGAGCTCCTTGACCACGTGAATGGGCAGACGAATAGTTCGGGTCTGATTCATCAGCGCCCGCTCGATGGTCTGGCGGATCCACCAGGTCGCGTAGGTGGAGAAGCGGAAGCCACGCTCGGGATCGAACTTCTCCACCGCACGGATCAGGCCAAGGTTGCCCTCCTCGATTAGATCGAGCAGCGACAGACCACGGTTGAGGTAGCGTCGGGCGATCTTGACCACCAGGCGCAGGTTGGACTCGATCATGCGCGAGCGACCTGCCGGATCGCCCTTGCGGGCCAGGCGGCCGAAGAAGACCTCTTCCTCCGGCGTCAGCAGCGGCGAAAAACCGATCTCATTGAGGTAGATCTGGGTGGCATCGAGACTTTGGTTGCTGTGGCGATCCTCACGACTCAAGGCCTTCTCGAAGGCATCCACATCGCCGCCGCGGGTACCCGTATCGTCGCCCAGATCACCGGCAGCGTCATCCGCTCCCCCTTCGTCCTTCTCCTCGAGCGTGTCGAGATTCACATCCTGAAGGTCCCGTTCAAGCATGCTCATCGATAGCTACCCTGTAGTTGCGTCCCGGCACCGATGCCTGACAAGAGCATCGATGCGCCTGATTATTATTGTGTGACACCCCACCGCTGCGCTGGCCAACGGGGCCTTCGGGCACATCAGCGGGACGGCAAGTAGTCCAGGGGATCCTGCGGTTGACCGTTCTTGCGCACTTCGAAATGCAGTCGTACGTCTTCGGCGTCGCTGTCGCCCATGGTCGCAATGACCTCTCCGGCCTCCACCACATCGTTCTCGCTTACGCGCAGGGAATCGTTGTGGGCATAGGCGCTCAGGTAATCGTCGTTATGCTTGAGCAGAATCAGATTGCCGTAGCCACGAACCCCGCTGCCCGCATAGACAACAATGCCTGGACCTGCCGCTCTGACAGGTTGCCCCTTTTGCCCAGCGATATCAATGCCGGCGGTGATGCTGCCACCCTCACCGAAACGGCCGACGATTTCGCCGTCAACGGGCCAGCGCCAGCTGACTTCATCCACCGGAGTAAAGCTGCGCGAACTCCGGTCCGGAGCCTGACTGACACCGGCCACTGCGGTGCCGGCATCCGGTTCAGGGCTGGCCGTCGGAGCCGGTTCGGGCTCAGGCTGGGGTTTGGGTTCAGAGGCGGCCACCTCGCGGCTCGCCTCCACCGCCGGTTCGGCAGGGGCCTCGGGGGCTGCCTGTTCGGCTTCACGGCGCTCGGCCAGGTCGCGCTCGCTCAGGTCGCCGTCGGCGCCGGGGCTGTCATGGTCATAAACGGGGCCGGGGCCCGATTCGCCGGTGGCCACGTCAACGGCACTATCAAGCGCCGCCGGGCTGGGACCATCGGCCTCATCCAGCGGCTGGGCAGAGAGCCGGCGACCCTGCTCGGTGGTGCCATCGGGCAGCAGCCACTCCATGCTGCCGGTCTCCTCGCTGGCCGCCTGCCCCCCACCCAGGGGAGTCGCCACCACGCCGGAACCGCTGGCCACAGCGGTGGTACCCTCTTCCCGTGACGGCGCCGGGCCGTCCGGATCCAGCACCAGGCGCTGGCCCGGCTGGATCTGGTAGGGAGGGCCGATGCGGTTGATGCGGGCCAGGTCGCGGTGGTCCATGTTGTGGCGCCAGGCGATGCCGTAGAGGGTGTCGCCCGCCTCCACGGTGTACTGAGAGGTCGGGGTGCGCTCGCGGCTCGCGGACAGATCGCGAACTTGCACCTGCGGCGCCTGACCCTGCTGGGCGGCACAGCCGGCCATGGCCAGGGTCAGAGCGGAAATCATCATTGCCTTACGCATCGGAAGGATCCTCCTTGTTCGCCCCCTTGGGCGTGCTCGCGATGGCCGGGCGCCGGCCGGTGCGATCCAGCAGCAGCACCAGGGCCAGACCGACCAGCATCAGCGCGGCGACCGCCAGCAGTTGGGCCGACTCGCCGGTGAGCAGGGCGAAGTCGCCCGGGGTGAGATAGCGATAGTCCAGCGGGATCATCTGCCCCTCGGGGCCGAGCTGATAGCGTACCAGTTCTCGCCACGGCCAGAGTACCGGCAGCGATCCCACGATGAAGCCCACCAGCAGCTGCATGGTCGCCGCATGATGGCGGCGCAGCAGCCAGGAGAGCAGCCGGGAAAAGAAGAACAGGCC
>PWIZ01000039.1 GCA_003560175.1 Halomonas sp.
GCGGGGCAGCTCGACATCGATATCCTTCAGGTTATGGGTGCGAGCACCCCTGACCAGAATCTTGTCCATTCCCACCTCGGGCGCACGGCAAAAGATCCATTATACGGGGCCGGCTGCCGTGCCGGCAAAGTGCTGGCCGGGCGCGGCTTTCCCTGGGTGGCAGCGAGCCGCTAGAATATGCGATTCACTCAAGGGTGCATCGCACCCGAGCATGGAACGCCATCATCCTTATGCGAAAGGTTTCCGGGCTGCTTTTGCCCAGCGAGCGGCGCGCCATCACCGGGTTGGCCAGCCTCTATGCCACGCGCATGCTGGGCCTGTTCATGGTGCTGCCGGTCCTGGCCCTCTACGCCGACGACCTGGCCGGTGCCACCCCGCTGCTGGTGGGGCTGGCGCTGGGCGTCTATGGCCTTACCCAGGCGCTGCTGCAGATACCCTTCGGCGCGCTCTCCGACCGTATCGGTCGCAAGCCGGTGATCGCCTTCGGCCTTGTGCTGTTCATGATCGGCAGTGTGGTGGCGGCGAACGCCGAGTCCATCGGCGGGGTGATCCTGGGGCGCTGCCTGCAGGGCAGCGGCGCGGTGGCCGCCGCCATCATGGCGCTGCTCGCCGACCAGACCCGCGAGCAGGTACGCACCGCGGCCATGGCCACCATCGGCCTCTCCATCGGCGTGGCCTTCGCCGTGGCCATGGTGCTGGGCCCCTGGCTGGCCGCCGGCTTCGGGCTCTCGGCGGTGTTCTGGTTCACCGCGCTGCTGGCCACCCTGGGCCTGGTGGTGCTGTGGAAGCTTGTCCCGCCAGCGCCGCGCCGCCTTCAGCACCGCGACGTCGGCATCGAACGCAGCCAGTTGGCCGCGACCCTGGTACGCCACGAACTGATGCGCCTGGATCTCTCCATCTTCGCCCTGCACCTGATCTTGATGGCGATCTTCGTTGCCGTGCCCTTCCGGCTGGTGGAGGCCGGTATCGCGGTAGAGCGCCACGGCCTTGCCTATCTGGGTGTCATGCTGCTGGCCTTCGTCGGCATGGTGCCGCTGGTGATCCTGGCCGAGAAGCGCCGGCAGATGAAGGCGATGTGCCTGCTGGCCATCGGCGCCATCACCCTCAGCCTTGGTGGGTTGGCCGGCCTGGACGGCGGCTTCTGGGGGCTGCTGGGCTGGCTGCTGCTGTTCTTCATCGCCTTTAATCTTCTCGAGGCCACCCTGCCGTCGATGCTCAGCAAACTGGCCCCGGCCGGGGCCAAGGGCACCGCCATGGGGGTCTACTCCACCAGTCAGTTCCTGGGAGCCTTCCTGGGCGGGGTGCTTGGCGGCTTTCTGGCCCAGCAGTGGGGGCTGGCCGCGGTGTTCGTCGGCTGTGGCCTGCTGGGGGTGGTGTGGCTGGCGCTGATGGCGGGCATGTCACCGCCGCCACACCTGGCCAGCGAAGTGGTGGCGCTGGACGACGAGCACCAGGGCGCGGCCCTCGAGAGCCTGGCGGCCCGTTTCGCCGAGGTCGCCGGCGTCGAGGATGTGCTGGTGGTTGCCGAGGATCGGCTGGCCTACCTCAAGGTAGATCGCCGGCACCTCGATGAAGAGGCACTGGCAAGAGTGATCGATAATGGCAAGGAGCGGGCCTGATGGCGGGCCCGCAACGATTGTCTCGCAACGACTTGGCTCGCAAGCAGGCGCTAGATGCGCCATCCTGCAGGCCTGCCTGCAGCCACATGAATTCATGATAGCAAGGAGTCCAACATGGCCCGTGGCGTCAACAAGGTCATTCTGATCGGCAACCTGGGACAGGATCCCGAGGTTCGCTTTCTGCCCTCCGGGGCCCCGGTGGCCAACCTGCGGCTGGCCACCACCGATACTTGGATGGACAAGCAGTCCGGCCAGCGCCAGGAGCGCACCGAGTGGCACACCCTGGTGATGTTCAACAAGCTGGCCGAAATCGGCCAGCAGTACCTCAAGAAGGGCTCGCGCATCTACGTCGAGGGCCGTCTCCAGACCCGGAAATGGCAGGGGCAGGACGGCCAGTACCGCTACAGCACCGAGATTGTCGTCAACGACATGCAGATGCTCGACTCCCGGAGTGGTGGTGGTGACGGCGCACCTCAGCAGGGTGGCTATGGCGGTGCTCCTCAGCAGCAGGGCGGCGGCTATGGCGGTGCTCCCCAGCAGCAGGGCGGTGCTCCCCAACAGCAGGGCGGTGCTCCCCAGCAGCAGGGCGGTGCTCCCCAGCAGCAGGGTGGCGGCTATGGCGGCCAGCCCCCCCAGCGTCCCGCTCCGACCCCGCCGGCTGGGCAGCCCCAGGGCGGACAGCAGGGCGGACAGCAGGGCGGACAGCAGGGCAACCAGCAGAGCAACTATGGGGCGCCGGATCCGGGCAGCTTCGATGACTTCGATGATGAGATTCCGTTTTAGAGTGGAGCAATCCGCCGGGCGCAGGGAGAAGCACGAGTGAAGCTGCTGATACTGGATGCCGGCCACTGCCTGAGTCTGGCGCTGGCCCGGGAGGCTAACCGGCGCGGCGACACCGAACTGGTCATCGACGCCGGCAGCCTGATAAATGCCGAGCGGCTCGCCGAGGTGGCACCGGATGCGCTGATCATTCCACCGCTGTCGCGCCCCATCCAGGCCGCGCCGGCCGAGGTGACTGCCCATGCCGAGGCGGTAGAGCAGTGCCTGGAGGTGTGTCGGAAGGCCGGCGTGCCCCTGGTATGGTGCGTCTCCGACCAACTCTACGAGGATGGTTTCGCCGAGCCGATCGATGAGCACGTCATTCCGCGGCCTCGAGACGAGAGCCTGCGCCGCCTGGTGGTCACCGGCGATCGTATTCGTGCGGAGTGCTCGCGGCACCTGATCGTGCGCCTGGGCCCGCTCTTCGCCCTCGAGGGCGGCCATGCCTGGCTGGGGGAGGTGGTCGACACCCTGGTGGCCGGGCGGGAGGTGCGCGGCGAGGCCGACGTCACCTGCTGTCCCACTTCCGTCGACGCCGTGGCCATGTCGCTGATCGGCATGCTGCAACAGCAGCACTGCGGTGCCGATGCCTGGGGCAGCTACCATCTGGCCGGCACCGAGCCGGTCAGTGTCTACACCTTCGTCTCCATGGTGCGCACCCAGCTGGCCACCCGTCTCGAGGGGCTCGGCCACCAGGCCCCCCTGGGGGAGGTGAAGGCCATGCACCACCATCATGATCATCCGCTGCGGCGGGTGCTCAATTGCCGGCGGGTGCTTGAGGTGTTCGGCGTCCACCAGAAACCCTGGCGGTTGGAGGTGGGGCGGATGCTCGACGCCTGGTGCGAGGCCAGCCATCGCTGCCATGAACCGCCGGAGGAGCCATCTTCGCCATGAATGCCCTGCGCAGCCTGCTCTTCTACGTGGGCTACTTCCTCATCATGCTGATGTGCGGCCTGCTGTTCGTGCCGCTTGCGCCCCTGCTGCCGTTGAGCAGCCGCTACCGCCTGCTCAACGTCTACAATCACCTGATTACCGCCTGGTTTCGCTGGGCGTGCGGGGTGCGCTATGAGATTCGTGGACGCGAGCGCCTGCCTGCGGGCCCCTGCGTGATCGTCTCCAACCACCAGAGCGAGTGGGAGACCATCTACCTCCAGGTCCTCAAGCCGCCGATCTGCACCGTGCTCAAACAGGAGCTGCTGCATATTCCGCTCTTCGGCTGGGGGCTGCGCCTGCTGCACCCCATCGCCCTGGATCGTAGCAGGCCCGCCCGGGCCATCAAGCAGGTACTCACCCAGGGCAAGCAGCGCCTGGAGGAGGGGCTCTCGGTGCTGATCTTTCCCGAGGGCACGCGCGTTGCGCCGGGGCAGCGCAAGCGCTACAACAAGAGCGGCCCGGTGATCGCCTGTCGCGCCGGCGTGCCGGTCGTGCCGATAGCCCACAACGCCGGTGAGCGCTGGCCGGGGCGCCACTGGGTCAAGAACCCGGGGCGGCTGTCGCTGGTGGTGGGCGAGGCCATCGAGACCACCGGGCGCACCCCGGAGGAGGTGCTGGTAGAGGTGGAGGCCTGGATAGAGGCGACCCTCGTCGAGATCTCCGAGGTGCCGCGGCCGGCCTCACCAACGCCGGCGGCTAACGCCGCGAAGAACGCGGTCTGAGCCAGGGACTCTCCAACCTCAAGATCCACCAACGCAAGAAGGCGCCCCGCGGGGCGCCTTCTTGCGTTGGGCCGACGTTCGATCGGCCCGTGGGACTCGCTCCCCGCACGTCACTCCGTGAACTTCTCCAGCACCAGGCAGGCGTTGGTGCCGCCGAAGCCGAAGCTGTTGGAAAGCACGCGCTCGACCTTCACGCCGTCGCGACACCGGGTGACGATATCGAAGCCGTCGGCCTGCTCGTCGAGGGTATCGATGTTGGCCGAGGCGGCGATGAAATCGTTCTCCATCATCAGCAGCGAGTAGATCGCCTCCTGCACGCCGGTGGCCCCCAGCGAGTGACCGGTGAGCGACTTGGTGGAGCTCATGGCCGGCGTGGTGTCGCCGAACACCTCGCGGATCGCCTTGAGCTCGGCCACATCGCCCACCGGGGTGGAGGTGCCATGGGTGTTGATGTAGTCGATCTTGCCTTCCACCGTGGCCATGGCCTGGCGCATGCAGCGCACCGCGCCCTCACCCGAGGGGGCGACCATGTCGTGACCGTCGGAGGTGGCGCCGTAGCCAACGACTTCGGCATAGATCTTCGCGCCGCGTGCGCGGGCGTGCTCCAGCTCCTCGAGCACCAGCATCCCGCCCCCGCCGGCAATGACGAAGCCGTCGCGGGCCTGGTCATAGGGCCGCGAGGCCTTGCCGGGGGTGTCGTTGTACTGGGTGGACAGCGCGCCCATGGCGTCGAACAGGCAGGAGAGGGTCCAGTGCTCCTCCTCGCCGCCGCCGGCAAAGACCACGTCCTGCTTGCCCATCTGGATCTGCTCCACGGCGCTGCCGATGCAGTGGGCCGAGGTGGCGCAGGCCGAGGAGATGGAGTAGTTGACCCCCTTGATCTTGAACGGCGTGGCCAGGCAGGCGGAGACGGTGCTGCCCATGGTGCGGGTGACCCGATAGGGGCCCACGCGGCGCAGGCCCTTCTCGCGCATCAGATCGGCGGCCTCCACCTGGTTGGCGCTGGAAGCGCCTCCGGAGCCAGCGATCAGGCCGGTACGCTCATTGGAGACCATCTCCGGAGCCAACCCCGAATCCTCAATGGCCTGGGCCATGGAGACGAAGGCATAGGCCGCGGCGTCGCCCATGAAGCGGCGCAGCTTGCGGTCGATCAAGGCGTCAAGGTCGATCTCCACGCTGCCGGCAACCTGGCTGCGGAACCCGCGCTCGGCGTACTCATTCTTGAAACGAATACCCGAGCGTCCTTCTTTGAGCGCCTCGAGAACGGCCCGACTGTCGTTGCCCAGGCAGGACACGATGCCCAAGCCGGTGACTACCACTCGTCGCATGGAAGCCTCCTGATTCAGAAGTTCGCGGTGGAAGTGAACAGGCCCACGCGAAGATCGGTGGCCTGGTAAATGTCGCGGCCATCGACCGACACGGTGCCGTCGGCGATGCCGAGAATCAGGCGCCGTGTGATGATGCGCTTGATGTCGATCTTGTAGGTGACCTTCTTCGCTTCGGGCAGGATCTGGCCGGTGAACTTCACCTCGCCACAGCCCAGGGCGCGGCCGCGCCCCGGATGGCCGAGCCAGCCCAGGTAGAAGCCGACCAGCTGCCACATGGCATCCAGACCCAGGCAGCCGGGCATCACCGGGTCGCCGGGGAAATGGCACTCGAAGAACCACAGCTTGGGGTCGATATCCAGTTCTGCGACCAGCTCCCCCTTGCCGAAGTCACCGCCATCCTCGTAGATGCGAGTGATGCGGTCGAGCATCAACATGTTGGGTGCCGGTAGCTGGGCGTTGCCAGGGCCGAACAGCTCGCCGCGGGAGCAGGCCAGCAGTTCATCGCGATCAAAGGAGTGTTGCTTGGTCACTGAGTCATTCCGAAGGTCGAAGTTATTGTGCGCGGCAGACGACAAGCCGCCGCTAGGCGACAGGAGTCAAGTCTACTGTCCGCGCAGAGGGAATGCACGCCAGGTGCGCTTCGAACCTTCACCGAGTTGCCGGCACAGCCACAGACAGAGCAGGCCCCACACCAGCGCCTGAGCCGGTAGCAGCCAGGGCGCGAGGGCCACATCGGCCAGCCGGGCACCGGCAAAATAGGAGGCCGGACCGCTGATGGCCCCCCCCAGCACGGCAAGCCAGGGGCGCTGCCACAGCCAGGCCAGGGAGTGGTGAAGCAGGGTGGCGAACAGCGGCCACAGCAGCCATATCCACAGCGGCAGCACGCCGAACATCAGCGGCTGGTCGCCGAAGTCGAAGCCACCGGCCAGGGTCAGACCACCGTCCACAATGAGTCCCAGTGCCGCAAAGCCCGCCAGCCAGCGCCACTCGCCGGGCCGCGCCTGCCAACCCAGGTGAAGGGTCAGGATGACGGCCGCCACCGGTACCGCGATCCAGGATCCCCCCAGCACGCAGGCCATCCAGCCCAGTTCGAAGGCCACCAGGTTGAGCAGGGCCCGGCGAGTGCCCGGCTGGCGCAGAGCCGATGGTAGGGCCATCGGTCAATGACTGCCGGTCTGGGGGGCGGGGCGAGCACCGGGCTTGGCCAGCAGCAGGTGGCAGGTGCCGATGCTGCGCTCCAGAAAGCCGCCCTCGCAGTAGCAGAGGTAGTAGCGCCACATGCGGATGAAGCGTTCGTCATAGCCCAGCTTGCGTACCCGCTCGAGGTTGGCCTCGAAGCGGTGGCGCCATTCGCGCAGGGTGCGGGCGTAGTGGGTGCCGATCTCGTCCAGGGCCAGCACGTTCAGCGACGTGCGCCGGGCGAGACCATCGAGGATGGCGTGGTGGGAGGGCAGGAAGCCGCCGGGAAAGATGTAGCGCTTGATGAAGTCCATCTCGCGCTTGGCCGCCTCGAAGCGCTGATCGCGGATGGTGATGGCCTGCAGCATGGCCATGCCGTCGTCGGTCAGCAGGCGATCCAGGGTGGCCAGGTAGGTGTCCAGGTATTGGTGACCCACCGCCTCGATCATCTCCACCGAGATCAGCCGATCGAAGCGGCCTTCCAGCTCCCGATAGTCCTGCTTGAGCAGGGTGATGCGGTCGCCCAGGCCCTCCTCCTCGATGCGCCGCGCGGTATGGGCGTACTGCTCCTCCGAGATGGTGGTAGTGGTGACCCGGCAGCCTCGGGTGCGGGCGGCGTGGATGGCCAGCCCGCCCCAGCCGGTGCCGATCTCCAGCAGGTGGTGCTGGGGGCCCACGTCGAGGCGGTCGAGCATCAGGTCCAGCTTGAAGGTAGAGGCTTCTTCAAGGCTCGCTTCCGGGTAGGGAAACACCGCGCTGGAGTACATCAGGTGCTGCTCGTCCAGGAAGGTGGCAAAGAGGTCGTTGCCGATGTCGTAGTGGGCGGCAATATTGCGCCGCGAGCCCTTGAGGCTGTTGCGTTGCAGGCGGTAGATGGCGGCCATCAGCCAGCGACCCAGCCGAGCCGTGCCGTTCTCCATCTGACCGTTGACCCGCTCCAGGTTGGCGGCGAGGAGCCGCACCAGGGCGACCAGGTCGTCGACATCCCAGTCGCCGTCCATGTAGGCCTCGGCGGCCCCGACGGTGCCCCCCAGGGCCAGGCGCTTCCAAGCGCGGCTGTCGCGTACCACCAGGGTGACGTCCAGAGGGCCGCCCTGACCGAGGTGGTGGCGGCGATGTCCCTCGATCAGGGTCACCTGGCCACCCTCCATGCGGTCCAGCTGTTTCAGCAGTCTGGGCCGCAGCCAGCGGGTCAGGCGGTCAGAATCCTCCACGAGGGAGTGGGTAGTGCTTGCGGAGCGCAGGGTGTTCACGACGAACTCTCCTTGTGGGAACTCGGGTCAGGACCGGGGTGGTCGTGGATCGGCACGCGCTTGAGCCACAGACGCAGGGCCTCGAAGTGGATGCCGGCCAGGGTCTTGAGGCTCATCCAGGGCTGGCGAGCCAGGGTGGCGAGGAGCACGCCCCGGGTCGCCGGCCGGGCCTCCAGGGTCAGGGTGGCGTCGAAGTGTTTCGCATCCCCCTGCCAGTTCTCCATGTGCATCATCAGCCGCTCTTCCGGCGTGTTGAAACGCCAGCGGTAGGTCATGTCCATGGGGTTGAAGGGCGAGACATGCATCGCCTTGGCGAAGGTGGCCTCGTGGCTATGGCGGGTGGGTTCTATCGCACAGGCATAGCGAGCGCGTTCGCCCCAGGGCACATTGGTTACCTCGCCGAGCACGGCGCACAGCCGGTCCTCGGCATCGAAGGCGTAGTAGAGCGAGACCGGATTGATGCCAACCCCCAGGGTGCGCAGCTGGGTCAGCAGGCAGATGCGCCCGTCCGGGGCCCAGCCGAGCTGGCGCTCGAGTTCCTCGCGCACCGCCTGCTTGAGCGGTAGGTCATGGGGAGTGAGATAGTCATTGCGCCGGAAACGTGCCATGGCCGGGCCACGGGCACTGAAGCCCGGTACGCCGTCGAACAGCTCGGGTAGCTCATCCAGATCCAGCCAGGCCATCCACACCCGGTAGGTGAAGGCGTGGTGACGCGGCAGGAAGCGGCGGTGGCGCAGGGTGCCGCGGTAGATGCGCGAGCGGGGCGTGGAGCTCATGCCATGGCGCCTTCGAGGGGCTCGGGCGCCCAGCCTGGCTCGCCGGGACGCGGTGATGCCTCGTCGCAGCCCAGGCCGTGGGCCACCCGCAGCGCACTCCATACCCCATCTTCGTGGAAGCCATTGCGCCAGTAAGCGCCGCAGTAGTGGGTGCGGAAGGCCGGGCCGGAGATCTCGGCGTGGCGTGCCTTGGCCGCCTCGCCGGCCAGGGTGAACTGGGGATGGGCATAGGTATAGCGGCCCAGCACCTTGTCCGGATCGATGGCATCGCCGTCGTTGAGAGTGACGCAGAAGGTGTGGGGCGTCTCCAGGCGCTGGAGGATATTCATGTCATAGGTGACGGAGATGCGTTCGCTCTCGCCGCGCCCGTCGAGACGATAGTTCCAGCTCGCCCAGGCACGGCGCCGCCGCGGCAGCAGCCGAGTATCGGTGTGCAGCACCACCTCGTTGTCCTGGTAGGGCAGCGCGCCTAGGATCTCGCGCTCGGCGGGGCTGGGATCCTCCAGCATGGCCAGGGCCTGATCGGCGTGGCAGGCCAGGACCACCTCGTCGAAGCGCTCGGTGCCGGCGTCGGTGCGTACTTCCACGCCATCGGCCAGGCGTCGGATGCCCCGCACCGGCGTCGACAGCCGGATGCCCCCCGCGTAGGGCGCGGTCAGCGCCGGAATATAGCTGCGCGAACCGCCCACCAGGGTGTACCACTGGGGACGATCGCTCACCGAGAGCAGGCCGTGGTGGCGGAAGAAGCGCACGAAGAACTGCACCGGGAAGTCGCGCAGGTCCTGAAGGCTCGCCGACC
>PWIZ01000062.1 GCA_003560175.1 Halomonas sp.
CTGGTCAACGCCACCTCGGGGAGGGTGCTGGTGGATGGCCACGATAACGTGCGCGAGTTCCGTGCCGCACGCGAGCGGATCGGCCTGGTCCCCCAGGAGCTGACCAACGAGGCCTTCACCACGGTGTGGGACACGGTGAGCTTCAGCCGCGGCCTGTTCGGCAAGGGCAAGGATCCGGCCCATATCGAGAAGGTGCTGCGCTCGCTGTCGCTGTGGGACAAGCGCAACAACCGCCTGATCACCCTCTCCGGCGGCATGAAGCGCCGGGTGTTGATCGCCAAGGCGCTGGCCCACGAGCCGGAGATCCTGTTCCTGGACGAGCCCACCGCCGGGGTCGACGTGGAGCTGCGCCGCGACATGTGGGAAGTGGTGCGCCAGCTGCGCGACAGCGGCGTGACCATCATTCTCACCACCCACTATATCGAGGAGGCCGAGGAGATGGCCGACCGCATCGGGGTGATCCGCCGCGGCGAGCTGGTGCTGGTGGAGGAGAAGCAGGCCCTGATGCGCAAGCTGGGCAGCAAGGAGCTGACGCTGCACCTGCGCGAGCCATTGGAAACGCTGCCTGACGCCCTCTCCCGCCATGAGTTGGTTCTGGCCGAGGAGGGCCATTCGCTGGTCTACACCTACGACGCCAACGTCCCGGGTGAGGATCAGGCCGGCATCGCCGATTTGCTCGCCGACCTGGAGGCCGCCGGCATCGGCTTCAAGGACCTGCACACCCGGCAGAGCTCCCTGGAGGAGATCTTCGTCAGCCTGGTCAAGGAAACGACATGAACCTGCAGTCCGTGAAGACCCTCTATCTCGCCGAGATGGCGCGCAGCCTGCGTACCGTGCTGCAAAGCATCGTCTCGCCGGTGATCTCCACCTCGCTCTACTTCGTGGTATTCGGCGCGGCCATCGGCACGCGGATCAGCGAGGTGAACGGCGTGAGCTACGGCGCCTTCATCGTGCCGGGGCTGATCATGCTGATGCTGCTGACCCAGAGCGTTTCCAACGCCTCCTTTGGCATCTTCTTTCCACGCTTCTCGGGCTCGATCTACGAGATACTGTCGGCGCCCATCTCCTACTGGGAGATCGTGATCGGCTACGTGGGAGCAGCCGCCACCAAGTCGATCATCCTGGGGCTGATCGTGCTGGCCACCGCCCGGCTGTTCGTGCCCTACTCCATCGAGCATCCGCTGATGATGGTAGTGTTCCTGCTGCTCACCGCGGTGACCTTCAGCCTGCTGGGCTTCATCATCGGCATCTGGGCCGACGGCTTCGAGAAGCTGCAGCTGGTGCCGCTGCTGGTGATCACCCCGCTGACCTTCCTCGGCGGCACCTTCTACTCCATCGACATGCTGCCGCCCTTCTGGCAGGCAGTGACCCTGATCAACCCGGTGGTCTACCTGGTGAGCGGCTTCCGCTGGAGCTTCTACGGCATCAGCGATGTGAGCCCGGTGGTGAGCCTGGGCATGATCCTGCTGTTCCTGACCGTGTCGATTGCGGTAGTGGAGCGAATCTTTCGTACGGGGTATCGCCTCAGGCCCTGAGGCGCACAGGCCGCCGTTGTCGGCGGCTCGTGCGTTGCCCATGACGGGCGGCTACTCCTCCCGAACCAGTTCCACATCGAAGGTGACGTCGATCTCCACGACGTTGTCATGGTCATGTTCCGTCATCATCGACTCCACGTAGGCCAGCGAAGTGGCAACACGCCCCTTGACCCGGCCGGTTTCGCCATCGAACTCCAGCACCTCGAGTTCGATGGGCACGTCCTCCTCGGTGCCGAAGTGCGGGGTCATTCCGCTCTCATGAAAGTAGGTCACCGAGGCGTTGCCAGGTTGCCCCTGCATCACCATGAAGCCGATGCTCAGCGTGCCCTGGGTCTCGAACTTCTCCTCCCGATGGCTCTGGATGGTAACGCTGAGCATGCCGGGCATCAGCTCGTGGTAGCTGGCCGTCGAGCCCTGGGAATGGGTGACGACATGCCACTCCCGCGGCTCGCCGTCCAGGGTGCCGCGGACCTCGCTGGCCATGGCCTGGCCAGCAGATAGTCCCAGGCCGGTCGCTATCAGGACACCGGTGATCATATGTCGGAGCTGCTTGGGTCTCATTGTGCATTCCTTCTTCGGGTTGTTGTTCACTCCAGGCGGAGCTCGAGATGCCCACCAGGCATCACCTGGATTGTCTGTCGGTGCGCTTCCCCTTGCGTTTGCACCACCAACTCATGCTCACCGACCGGCAGCGTGACGGCGTCACCGTCTACCCGGCCCGTCGCCAGTCTATCGCCATTGCCATCGAGGATATGCCACTCTGCGGCCAGCGCCGACGAGAGCCCCTCGACCAGCTCGCGATCGTTACGGCTGTCGAAATAGTCCCCTCCACCCAGCGTGGCCAGGCGGGCAAATTCACCCTGCAGCCCTGGGTCATCGATATGGAAGCCGACGATGTTAAGCCTGACATCGATGCCCTCCTCGGCCAGGGACGCTACGGCGGCCTCCAGATCGCCCTCGCAGGTCTCCTTGCCGTCGGTCAGCATCACCACCAGACGCGGCTGATCGGCAAACTCGGCCAGATCCCCCTGCACGGCCGCAAGCGAATCCGCCAGGGGGGTACGCGCCAGGTTGATGGCACGGATGTCATCCACCATCTGTCGTACCTCGTCATGATTGCCGATGGTGGGCTCGACCAGCAGCTCGGTGGCGCAGCTGTGTGGCTCGGTATGCCCGAACGCACGCAGCGCCACGGGGACATCCGTCGGGACGCGCTCATCGAGCACCTGGGTGACGATGCGGCGAGCCACCTCGATGCGGCGACCGCCCTCCATGGCTTGAAGCATTGAGCCCGAGGCGTCGAAGATCAGCTGAACCACTCCTGCCCCCATCACCGGTTCCTCGCCGCTGACCACGCGCAGGGTCCCCGGCTCCGGGGGCGCCTGCCAGCGCTGGGCCGCCGACAGCACATAGTCGGTGGGCCGGCGAAGTTTCCGCATGCTCGCCTCGAAGGCGGCAATCAGGTCATTGCGACCCGTAGCGTAGGCATAGTGCCCATCACCGCCCCTCGTCCAGGCATGCATCAGATCCTGGTACCAGCGAAGCTCATCGGGATCACGAACGCCACCGTGACCCAGCGACATGGTGAAGATGCGCGGCTTGACCCTGGCCAGAGCCTCCCAGGCGCCGAGGTCACGGCCGACCTGCTCGGCATCGGTGATCAGGAAGATCACCTTCTCGCCATCGCGCTGCTCCAGGGCATGGCTGGCGAGGCGCAGCGAGGGTTCGGCGTCGGAATCGAAGTAGCGCATGTCGTAGTGCCCCAGCGCCATGGCCATCGCCGCCAGGGACTCGCCCCAGCCATCGATCAGCAGGGGGCCTCCCATAGCCATCAGATTGACCACCTCGCGGCCGGGACGAAGCCCTTCGGCGAAGCGCACCAGCGCCTGATGGATGGCTGGCTGGTGCCTGCCGACACTGCCGCTGCCGTCCCAGATGAAGACGATGGAGCGAGGGGGCTCGGCCAATGTCAGCCGGTATTCCCCCGGCGTGAGCCCCAACGCCTCTGCGCGACGCCCACCCGGCTCGGTGCGCCACTCAAGCGCCACTTCCTCGCCCTTGGGGTCGGTCAGGGTCGCGCTCAGCCTGCCCCGCAAGGTCTCCGCCAGGAAGAGTGACAGGGAGTTGTTGCCCTCCTCGAGGTGAATCGAATACGCCTCGCTCTCTCCCGGCGCCTCGAATCGGCCTTCGCCGAGACGCTCGCCTGCCGGCGGCGTTTCCAGACCGGCCAGCGCCTCGAATGAGCCGTCCTCAAGCTCGGCAGCCTCCCCCTTCAGGTGGGCCTCGAAGGGTCCCCGGTTATGATCGAGGCCCCAGTACGCCAGTATCGACTCCCCGCTCGCCAGATCGCTCGCCTCGATCGCCTGCAACCCCGCCGGAATTCGCCAACGGGAGTCGTGCTGCTCGGGATCGGCGGGCTCGTCAAACAAGAGCCGCAGGTAGCGCGCCCAGGGTGCATCCGCCAGGTCGAGGCGGGCCACACCCTCAGCATCACGCTCGAGTTTCCAGCTGGCCTGCTGCCGCCAGGGACCTACCGGGCCTTCTGTCGAGGTGTAGACCCGCACCCGCTCCACCGGGATGCCCTGCCAGTCGAGGTCGTCGATCCAGCGCAGTTCATCGATACGTGCCGCCCGCTGGTTGAGGAAGCCAAAGACCATCTCGATGTTGCGACCGCGGATGCGCTCGCCCTGGCGCACCTGGCTCTCGACCTGCCGGCCCTGGTTGCCCAGGGTGTGACGCTGCCCCACCAGGCCATGCAGGGAGCGCAGGTCCGGCAAGGTATAGAGCCAGTGGCCGCCATGGGCGGGGTCCAGCAGGTCGTGGCGACGTTCGGCCAGGACCTCAGCGGGATCGCCCAGGGCACGGAACATGCCGCTCCCGGTAATGGTCCCTCGCGGGGGTTCGCTGCCCCAGGTGGTGCGTGGCGTCAGCTGGACATAGCGTGCCCGCCGGGGCGCCTCGAGGGGGAACAGCTGCTCACCGTCCCGGGCATCGAGCTCCACCTCGATCAGCGGGGCGAGACTGTCCGGTGAGTCTCCCACGGCAACCTCCACATGGCGCCAGCGGTTGGCAACGGAGTGATAGGAGCGCTGGTTGAACAGCAGGGCGTGAACCTCGCCGCCCTCACCCGCCAGGCGGATCGGCGGCAGGGGATCGCCCCATTCGCGCCAGTGCAGGGCACTGGCCGAGCTCAGTCCGTCGAGCAGGGCACGCAACTCGCGATTGCGGACCTGCCAGCTTTCCCCCACGTCATCACCGCTGTCGGGATCGACAAAGGTGGCCCCCAGGCCCGCCCAGGCGAGATCTACCAACCCATGGTAGGCCTCGACCTCCGAGGGCCAGGGCTCGGGGGAGCGTGCTGTCGCCCCTCGCTCCACCGTGATGTCGTGCCGCGTGTCATGGTCACCGGCGCGCACGAAGAGACTGAGAGTCTCCCCTTCCGGCAATTCGGGAGGCGCCACCAGCGCCAGGGGCAGACGGCGGGCCTCGCCGGCTTCCAGGTGGACCGCCTCGGGCAGGCCCTCCAGCCTTGCCCCGCTGTGGCTCAGGTGAGCCTCCAGGGAAAGCCGCTGATCGACGGCCAACGGGTTCTCCAGCCGCAGGGAAAGGGGTGCGGTCTGGCCCTCGCCGACGAAGGCGGCCAGGAGTGAATCTTCATCCTCGATAAAGATCGCAAGCGGCGGCGGTTCGGGCCTCGCCTCGTCGATGACCTCGACCACCTGGGTACCATGCCCGAAGGCCACCTTTATCAACATCTCCTCACCGGCCGGGAGCTGTGCGCGATAGTCCTGTCGCGCAGCCACCGTCTCGATGGGTATCGTTTCACCACCAGCGGTGCTCAAGGCGACCGACGTCATGCCGCCGCGCAGGACCGCTTCCGGGGTGACGACGTGCCCCAGCAGCCTGAGCTCACGCGGGGCATCGGCGGACGGCAGACGCAGGAACCCCGAGTCGACGGCCTCGCCCTGGAGCCCCCGACCGACCCGAGTACGCCTGGGGAGCAGGGGCGCCTGCTCGGGGGAATCGGCGGGCGTGGCACCATCGCTCAGGTCCCAGGGCGGGATCAGCTCGAGGCGTATCCGATAGTCGTCAGCGGCGGCCTGCTGGCCACGCAGCCAAAGCGTCATGTCGCCGGGCGACAGCCAGAAGGCGGCACTCGCCGCTTCACCCAGGGCACTCAGGGAGAGATGCTCGTTCTGGAGGCGGGTTTCACCTTCCCACTGCAGCCTGGCATCGGCCTGGCCCCCCTCCGGCGGGTCCAGGTGAAGCCTCGCCCGATTCCAGCCCGGCACACGAAACTGGAACATGTCGATGTCGTGGAGCCGATGAAATCCACCACGAATCTCCTCGCCCAGCCACAGCGGGTTGGCCTGGCGGAGCAGGTCGTTGGGCTCGATCTCGTGACCCGGCGACAGCGCCTCCCCCGGGCTGACGTTCAGGCGATAGTCGGTGTCGCTTCCGCTGAGCTTCACCAGGTAGCGGCCGGGGAGAAGCCGAAGGTGGTCGAGCCGCAGCGACTGGGCGTTACGCCCGCTGACGGCGAGCTCCCGATTCTCGCCCGGCCGCAGGGCGGCAAAGGTCAGGGTGTCCATCGCGAGGTCTGCCGGCCGGTAGAGGGCCAGGTTGGAGAGGCGCTTGCCGTCCTCAGCGGTCGCCTCGAGTTGCCACTGCTGCACCTCGGGTCCGACCGTGAAGGCGAACCAGGCATCTCCCTCATCGGCAAAATGCCCCTGACGCGGCTCTCCCGGCGCGATGGGGTAGGCCCAGCCGGCAGCCTCGTTGGGCCGATCGACCCAGCCTTCTGGGGGCACGCTGCCCTCGCTCAGCGACAGCCTCGCCGGGAAGGGGTCCTCCCGGTGCGGCGGGACCAGCTCTATCCGGTAGTCACCGGCCGGCAGTTGCAGGTTTCGAAACAGATCGGGGCCAGGCCCCAGCCGACACGCCTGATCGTCACGTCGGTCATCGACCCAGCAGAGGCTGACAGGCTCATCCGCATCGCTGGCGAGGCCCAGCGATAGCGGCAGCGAGGCTTCCGGCACCCGAAAGGCAAGGCGCTCGCGTGAGCCAGGCTGCAGGGTCAGGTCGACGGGCTCGCCCACCTCCACCCAGGCAGGTGGTGCCTGGGGTTCCGCCTCACGAGGCCGGCGACGGCCATCTTCCTCGAGCCTGAGCAGGACTCGCCCGGCCGGCACCCCTTCCGGCTGACGCACCTGCAGCCTGGCCCCTGGTTCCAGGGCCTGGCGGCCAAACCTTGCTGCGCTGCCTGTTTCGGCGGGCCCCGATACCCGCTCACCCTCGGCATCGGTCAGCCAGATATCGAGTGGCGACCCCAGTTCGCTACTGGCGGTGACGGCCCAGAGCAGATCCTCGCTCTCTTCCTCTAGCGCCAGGGGCAGGGAAGCCTCGGCGCCATCCAGGTGGTAGAGCCAGTCACGCCCGGGGAGCACGGCCTGGGGTTCACTGTCGCCGGAAAGGCGCTCATGGAGGGTGAGCGGTGCCTCGCGTGACAGGACCAACTGATAGGCTCCCCCTCCCTCCTGACCGGCAAGGCGGATCAGGTAGTCACCGCCGGGGATCAGCAGGCCCTCTTCCACAACCAGCGGATGTTGAGGGAAAGCCGAAAGTGCCAGCAGCGGCACCGGGGCCGGTTCGAGGCTTTCGGGCTCGGCCACGCTGCCGAAGGTGGCGATACCGGCCTGGGCCTTAGGCTGTATGGAGAAAGGCTCGACTTCCAGACTGACACCCGCGCCGTCATCGACCAGCAGCTCGACCCGCCACAGATGATCGACATCGTCATCGTCGAGACGCCAGCGGAACAGGTCGAGATCCTCACCCCAAACCTCGCCGATCAGGCGCGCTTCACCACGAAATGCATGGGCGGTGTCCGGCGTATCATTCGACTCTTGCTCCAATGTCAGCCGGGGAAAGGCCTGAACTTGCTGTAATCCCGGCAAACCCGGTCCACACCAGAACAGCAGGGCTACGCCTGCCAGCACCCTTCCCATCGCCATCCCGCCTACCCTCCCTGGCAACTATCTAACCTTCTATCGGACTTGCCGCATCCCGGGCTCACGCGCCTGGACTGTCAAACACCCCGACCACCGCAGCCGGGGAATCCGATCAGCGAGCGGCCTGGTCGCGCACGGCATCCAGATCCCAGGCCTTGAGCAGTTCCACGGCGGGCGCCTCGGATTCCAGTCCCTGGCCGTTGACCTGCACCAGGATGCGACCATCCATCAGGAAGGACACTTCGGCGTTGCCCCGCTCGGCTTCCCACTTGAGCAGCGCTGAGTCACGGCCGATGCGGATACGCTCCATATTGGGTTGAGCGGCGATCATCGCCGGATTGCTGAACATCGCCGACATCGCCTGAATCATGGGATTGTCGATCATCAGCTTCGCCGTCAACCTGCCATTTCCCGACTCCTGGCGATACTCGCGTTCCAGCATGCTGCCACCGCCGCCGAACATCGCCGCGGCACCGCCGCCACCCCCGGCGGACTCCACCGTGCCGGCGCTCCAACCTTCGGGCGCCTCGGGGAAGGTCTCGGCGATGCGTCCGGTCATCAACTTGCGAATATCGTTGATCGCGAACTCCAGCTCGGTGATGGCCGCGCCGTATTCCTGCTCCTGATACAGTTCCAGGCCCAGCTCGACCTGCTCGACCACCTCGTCGGCCAAGGCCGCGGTGACCGGCAGCGTCAATGCCACGCTCATCAGGGCGACACCCAGGGTGCGCTTGCTTTGCATCGTTGTTCTCCTCGTTCTCATCGGTTTGCAGACGGCAACCGGACAGGTCACCAACTCATTCCTCTTCCAGCGTGAACCAGCGCAATTCCCCGGCCAGCTCAATGTCATCCTCGCCGCTGGCGGCGATGTTGATCTCGGCATCGTAACGCTCGCCGTTGGCTGCCAGCGTCAATTCACCGCTGATTTCCTCGACCTCATGGCGGGTGAATCTGGCACGCACGCTGTCTTCATCACGGCTCCCCCGGATCGGATAGCTTCCCGCCGCCACAGCCGAGGGCAGGGTGAGATAGATGCCATTACCAATGATCAGGGTGTTATCGTGATTGCTGATACGGGCAAGGCTGGATTCGGTTTCGCCGTTGACGGTCAAGTCATATTCCGCCTCGGCCTGCAGCGTCAACGCCAGATCTCTGACGGCCCCATCGCTGTGCACGCGGCTGGCATCTTCACCGCGTCCATCAGCGGCTTCGAACTGCCAGGCGGCGGTGACACTGTCGCCCAGGGCGTCCAGATAGATGCTGCCCGACACCTGGTGCGCGAAGGTCCAGGCCATGCCGTCACCGCGGACATGGGCCTGCGTCTGGTCGTCCTCGGCATCGGCAAAGCTCGCCACCGCGTAGCGATTGCCCGCCGCGGCGCCCTTGGGCAATACCAGGGTCGCCCAGGCACGCACGACATTATCCGGCTGGTCCTGGTGAGTGGCATCGGTGTAGATCGTGATGGCGTAGGGTCCCTCGGCATTGCTGCCACGACGGGAGGCGCCACCGCCCAGGGAAGGCCGGAAGATATCGTGACTGACCCCGCCATAGCGCGGATCATTCGCCGTGGTGTATTCGCCGGTGGATGTGACGCTGTCGCTGAGAGAGAGCATGGATTCGCCGCTTTCCAGGCCCTCCAGCAGGTCGGCAAACTCACCTCCTCTTCCAGGCGGTGCTGCCG
Organism: Halomonas sp.; assembly: GCA_003560175.1. GTDB lineage: Bacteria > Pseudomonadota > Gammaproteobacteria > Pseudomonadales > Halomonadaceae > Halomonas. The sequence goes on from PWIZ01000062.1 coordinate 9,225, forward strand.
CTTGCGACAACACGTCATCGCTTTGTTCGGCACTGGAACCGGAGTCGTCACCACATGCCGTCAACAATCCCAGGCCGACAAGCGTCAGGCTTGCCAGCCTTATGCCTTGGTGTTGTGTTGTTATCCTCATAACCCACCTTGCTGCCTTGTCCATGTCAATCTTGCCTTCCCAGCGACTTGTCCAACGAGACACGCGGTCACTGAGTCACTTCCGTGCCTTGCACATCGCTGCCAGTCGTTTGCCGAGTGGCACGCTGCTTGAGCCTGCGGAACTTCTTGGACATGCCATCTAGCTTGGCTTCCCATGCGGGATCGGGCCGTTGTCCCTCGATGGTCGTGAAATAGGCCTGCATCAGGCAGGTAACGGCGAAGGGCTCGAGCAGGGCCACCTTGACGCTCCAGGCAAACAGTAGCGCCACGATCACCCCGCTGGCGGACCATCCACCGGGAATCAGATAGACCACCAGCGCCGCCGGGGCCAGCATGATCAGGAACACCACAAAGGAGAGGCCATAGACGATCAGCGCCAGCCAGGCGGCGTTCTTGAGCATCGGCTTGGCATTCTGGCCGTACAGCACGAGCGCATCACGGGACGAGGCCCAGGCGTTGTCGGAGCGGATGCGAATGCAATACGCCAGGATCACCTCATCGATGAATCCCACGGCGATCTTCAGAAAGGCCTCGAGAAGACGAATGAACTGCCGCGCGCCGGGAATCGGCAGCAAACCGAAGATCCCGCGCATGAGACCGGTGATGGTGCGCAGCACCCCCTTGATCAGCTGGTCGACACCGAACAGCAGGCTGGCCTGGCCGAAACGCGCCTTGACGACCGTCTTGGCATGGGCGATCTGACCGCGCCCCTCGGGCAAGGTCTGACCCTCGAGCAGTTCCACCAGCACGGCGATATGGCCCGCCTTGACGATATACAGCAGGTACTCGCGCATCACATACATCACGGCACCGACGATGCCGAAACCCACGACCCCGCCCCAGAAGGTAGAGGCGGCACGAAAGCCCTCGTCACCGAAGCCACCGATCCCCCAGCCCACCCCGGCACCTGCCCCTGTCATCAGCACGTAGGCCAGAGCCACGCCAAAATAGACGGCCAGGCGGAAGAGAATGAAAGGCATTGTCTTGAGCATCAGGCCCAAGGCCTGGCCGATCTTGAAATCCCACATAGATCCCCCTGCTGAGTGATAGTGGTTGTCAAATGCTGGTGCATTCAATTCTGTTGATCAGGGTAGCCAGCTTGCGGCGTCGAAACCCCGTTCGTTTGCAGGGGGTTGGCGGAAAGCTGCCATTCGCGCCGACAGTCGCCGCGATCAAAGGCAGAGGCGAACGGTCCATTCGTCCGGCTCGGTGGGCCCTCGCCAGCACTGCTGCTGACGTCCTACCTGGGTAAGGTTCCAGCGGCCGTCACTCTGCGCAGTGAAGTGCAAGCGATAGAGCAGGGCGCGGACCGAATCATCCTTGAGGTTGTCAAGCATGAGGTCGATCTCGATGTTTCCCGAATCGAGCATTCGTTGGCTCACCGTTTCCGATGTCACCGGATTGAATTCCTTCAGTCCGTATAGCTCACGAGCCTGGGCCACGGGGTCCCGGGTGTCACTCACTTCAGGAACGTCCAGGGAGAGGTAATCCTCCAGGAGCTTGACGGTGCTGGCGCCCTCGCCCGCCTGCCAGAGACGCACCAGCGCAAAGGGAAAGGTCATCGGCTTGCCAGCCCAGGCCAGCTGCCTGCCATCCGCGCTCAAGGCAAGCGCATGATCAGGGCCCTGCCGTGGCATCGGCAGGGCATCCGATGCGGCTTTGGCTTCAGGCTCATGCTGCAATTCGGCGGGAAAGCGCTTAGCCCGCTCGGCGATACGGCCCGTACCCAGCATATAGCGCTGCACGTCACTGCCACAGGCCGCCCAGACGCTTGCGCCATCGGCGGCAAAGGCGACCTCGCGACAGCCCTGTCCTCCCGCCAACGCTTGAAAGAGCTCCCCCGAGTTCATGTCCCACAGCTTGAGCGACGCATCGGCCGCCACCCCGGGATTCCAACTGGTGCTTGCCAACATCTCGCCATCGGGACTGAAGGCCAACCCTGTGACCGGCAGTGGCCGGTCCACCTCCGGCGAGCGGTGGCCCCCCAACCGAAGGCGCGGCTCGGCGAAGGGCAGATCGCGAACTTCCAGCCGGCCACTGACGGCGATTGCCATGTGGGTGCCTTCCGGGGAAAGCGCGAGCTGCTCTACACTTTCCCCATCCGCCTCGAACTCATACAGCAGCTCGGCACCTGTCCAGTCCGCTGGCGCAGACGCCATGGCGAAGCCAATACAGCCACTCAGTACCCAACCGAGCACACATGCCGGGCGCCATCTCCACATACGCAGCGATATTTCATATGACTTGCGATGCGACATCTTCTCCTCCGACGACGTCGGTGATCACGCCTTCCATCTCGCTTTCAGGTACTCTCTTTCAAGTTCTCGATCTCAAGCTCCCAGGCCGAGACCAAATTCCAGCTCTACAACCTGATGAAACGACCGTGTCTCGGGTAACATCACCTCGAGGGTGACATCGCTCCGACCTCCGACCACCACCAGATTGGTCTCGGGGTGCGAAGGCTCGGGCGTTTCGTCCTGGTCAGGGGCAGTGATGCCCAGCAAGGACCCTCCCCGCAGGAAGCAGAAGAGCTCAAGCGGCTGATCTTCGGGTCGTTCTCGGCGGTCATCGCGACACGTCATGGTCTGGCCATCCACGTCGATATCCACCCCCCAGCCCGGGACATCACTGAAATCGACGTTCGCTATCTCCACGCGGCGAACGTCGTCACTGGCGAGGAAAAGGTCCAGCTCCAGCTCCATGCGGATCGAGGTCGCCTCCCGATGCGGTACGTCCGGGGAAAATACCGGAACTCGCAGCCAGCCTTCTTCAGCATTGGCATTGACCTGGTGATCCATCAAGAAGCCCCTTTCGGCAGGGTCGAAACCAAATAGCGCTTGTGGTGACCCCTCTATTTCCAACAGGTTATTTCCCTGATCATCCGTGAGCGAGACAACCCTCGCCTCATCTCCCAGGCTGGCAATACGGGGCAATGCAATCCACAGATCGACCATCATATGCTTGTGCTCGGCATCGGTCGGAGTGGTGGGTTGGGAGATCATCAACCGTTCGACTCGCACATCCGCTGCCTCCGCCAGTGCTACGCTGGCGGAGAGTGCCAACAAGCTTCCCGCTGCAAGATTCGTGATCTGCTTTCGCATGTACGTCTCCTCCATATTTTGCTGTCACCATCACCGGTCGCTTCCAGACTCGCCTAGTGAATGGCGTCGTTTTCAACGGTCAAATTATTGATTAAAGATGAGCATTCAGACCATGATTCACACGATCGTCAGCCTGTCCCTGCTCATTGCAAGGCATCGTCATCCAGCACGAGGCGGAACCGTTCGTTCACCGAAACTCCGCCATACTCGAAGTCGTAACTCTCGGCGGTAGATTCGAAACGGTAGAGCAGCATGAAATGGCGCGGTTCATCATCAGCAGGCAGCCAGAAGGGTTCCTTAAGCGCGAGTGGCCCACGCTGATAGGCTGCGACAAGCTCACCTTCGGGTACTTGTAAGCTGAGACGTTGACTCACTGCCATCATTCCCCCCACCTCGCTGAGATTGGTCATGGATGCCTCTATGAGTAGCAGGCTCTCGCCCTCCTCGGCGCGATGACCAGCGAACGACGGAACATAGCTGGCTCGGTGCAGTGTCAGGGGGGTAGGCACATCCTCGATCAGGGCGAGCGGCTCTCCCTGAGGTGAAGGCACGCCCCCCTCGCGCAAAGGAAAGCGCAGGGTGGGACGGATCTCTGACGAGATGTTGCCCCCGCTGAACTTGGGCATATAGGCAACGAGCTCAAGTGTTTCAGCATCTTTCGGCACGGGAAACACCGCTTGGCCTCCCGCCCAAACTTCAGGCAGCAAGGGTGGTTCTTCCTCAAGGGTGCTCTGTTCAAGGTCGCGCACGTAAGCGTGACGGTTATCCACTACTACCTGAAGCAGGCCGGGCGCCTCGACGTATTCCATGACCCGGCGCAACGCGGCCTTATCTTCCAGGTCCGCCGAGGCAGCCAATGCCCTGGCATCCACCGAGGTGGTCCACTCACCCTCGCCACGCAAATCCACTACCAACCACTGCATACCTTCGAGTGCCGGCTTTCCCTGCCACTGATCGTGCAGGGCAAATTGCTGCACACCGAGAGAAAGCAGGTCGTGCCCGTCGGCCTGAAGCGCTTGCTCGCGAAGTGCTGAAGGCGACTCTTTCTCGTCCAACAACGTCACTACAAGAGGGGCGTATTGGTCGTGGTAATAGCGAAGCGAGAGGGAGGAAAGCTCCTGCTCTGGCACGGCAAAGGCGACCCGGACTTCCTGCATTGTTCCTGTCCTTGGCAGCACGAATCCATCATCCAGATCTGAGTCACCGAACACCCTGGCACGCACCACCAAACGATTATCCACCAGCAGATATAGCTGGCGTGCAAGCGTGGCCACCAGCAGCGGTTCCGGATAGCCAAGGCCAAACAACAGGTCACTGGGCATCCAGCTTTCGAAGCGTATTTCCAGCGTCAACCAGCGCTGGCCAGGGGGTGGCGATTGACCCTCCAGCTCGTCCATGAAGTCAATGGACTCCACGTGCAGGCTGAAGGCGCGGTTGCAGCCGGAGGCCGGCAACGATGATCTGACAACTTCGCTGCAGGTTCCTGCTGCCAGCAACTTAACGCCAGATACACTCGTCAACGCAGCGAGTATTATTGCCATCATCCAGACGAAACGAATGGCACTGGGGGTCTTGAGCACTTTCATGAGCACCCCACTGCGCTAGTCGCCGCACCAGCAATGACACCCCCTGCCCGCCCGGCGACATTGCCGACGGCAGCCTCATTCAGCTTTCGAAAGGTGCGCCCATGGACAATGCTACGACCTATGACAAGATTGACACGCTGAGCATGGGCAGCGGCCGCCAACCCCTTGCCCGCCATCTTTGTGATGGCCGCGTTGGCAGCGGCTGTCCGCGTACAGCAGTGGGGGTCGTCTGAGGTTAGCAGACAGTCCCAGATAAGCTGCACCATCTGGACAGCCCCCATCGCGGCGTCGGTGGCATGCATCAACATGAGGAGACCTTCGACAAACTGACCGCGCCTGTCCGGCCCGTAGCCCAGAAGATCGCCGGTGCCAGGATCGAGCTGCCACCAGGTAGGGACGGCACCATCTGTCAGCGCATTTGGTACCACCAGGGTATGCCCCTGGGCCAGAACCGCCTTAAAATGGGCGTTCAGATCGGCACCTGGTTGCCAGTCAAGCGCTTCCACGGCATCGACATGATCAATATGTTGCCAGTGTCTTTGCTGGGCCAGGTCATGGCCAAAAGCCGTAGCGGCATTGCTTCTTGGCGCCGTCTCTGCGGCAAGCAGCTCGGCCTCCAACAAGGTATCGAGCACCCCTTGAGCCAGCTTGGTCGACGACACAGACTCACCCGAGGGCACTTCCACACGGTTATCGAGAATATCGAACCCCTCGCGTCGCTGTAGCGTGCCATCCTGATAGTCGACCAGGCTGACATAGCCGAGCAGGTTGAGGCGTGTCAGTGCGATATCTTCCAAGTAAGGGCTGTATGCCAAACGCAGACCTGCCAACTGGTCAAGCTCTATGCGACGCTGCGCTCGGGATTCCAGGGTATCGCCCATGAAACTGAAGTCGCCATGCGTCGCGGCATAGGCTACACCCAGCGAAGCCTGGCGGTTTTCAAGCAACATTTCATAGCGCCAAGCCGCCTGCTGACTGGGCGTTAACCACGATGTCTGTCCCAGCAACTCGAATGTCCCCAGCAATGCCGCAGCGCGCTGTTCGCGCATGGATGATGTAACCTCGAATCCATTGCCCCCTGCGGCGCGCTGCCCCGGCCCCAGCAGGTCCATCATCGGCCGCTCGAAAGTGTCCTTGCCGCGCCCGGGCGCCTCGACATGAAAGCGGGCCATCACGGCCGTGAGTTCGGCAGGAGCCGACGCCTCCCGCGTGCGCCCCGTGAGGCCGATCTCGCCAAGAGCGCTTGAGGCTTCACCGAAGGCGGCAGAGGTCCCGGTCTGCTGTCTGGGATCCTCGACACTGCCATCGGCATTGATGAGCTTCTGGCGCTCGAGGCTGTCACCGAAACGCAGATAGGGGAGCCATTGTTCCTCCTCCAGCAGTTGCGACGTCAGCGATGTCAACGCCTCGCCGCCATCCAGCAACGACTGCTGAGAAGGCAGATTTAGCGGGTGGGTTTCCAGTTGTAGCTGCTGCCCCATCAGTTCGGTGGCGGGAAGGCGATGGGAGAAGGCGACCTCCTCCTGAAGGCGACCATCCTCGAGGCGCTCGGCCACTACCTCGATGGTCAACCAGTGGCGAACCTCCTCAGGCAAATCTTCAGGGTAGTAATGGGACCTTTCACTTCCCATCACCAGCAGGTCGCCAAGAGCGTGATCCGGTAATGCCGGATCGAGACTGATCCAGCCTTCTTCGGAACGCCATTCAACCCACCAGTGGTCGATGACCCTATCTCCCGCGACTATCTCACCTACTGTTTCACCTACTGACTCTCCTGGCGACTCCTCCAAATCAGGCCGCAACGCTTCCCGCAATGCGGCGTGCTGACGGAGTGTCTGTTCCTTCAAGCGTTCTGCGAGCTGTTCGTCTAGGTCATTCTGCTGGAAGTAGTCCGCGGAGAGCTCATCGGTGTCTAGATCGAAGCGCTGCGCGACTTGCTCGATAGCTTTGCGCTCTTCGGCGACGTCCAGGTCCCGTTCTGGGCGGGTAGCCACCGGCTGGTGTGACCAGGCCCGGTGAAGCGCCACCCTGGCCTCGTCAGTCATCGCAGACCTGGCCAGACGCACCGTCTGGCCGGCCTCCTCCATCAGGGCCACCAACAGCAGGGCGCGGTCCAGGCTGGAACCCGAGCGGTCTTGCATCACCCCCTTCGCACCGCGCAGTGCTCCGGCATAGGGAAGCCAGCGAGTCTGGTCGCGCACCCATTCGAAAATGACGCCAGGGTCTCTACCCAGCGCCTGCTGTGCCTGGCCAACGTGCAGTTCCTGCCAAGGCAACTCGGAATAGGCCTGCCGAGCTTCACGATCAAGCATGACGACCTGCTGTTCCAGGTAGCGTGCATGACTCTCATCCACACCCGGGGATCCCAGGCACATCAGGTTAGCCGAGGCCAATGGACTCAAGGCCATCATTGCCGCCAGCCACGTTGTTAACCACAAGAGTCTAATCGTCACCACCCACCTCCAGCGTCCAATTCTCACGGGGCCAAGCTTCAAGGCCTTGCAGTGCTCCCCACTCTGCTTCTCCACGACACACTCGACTTCACTCAAGTACCGCTGCCGTGGACCATCAGAAGGCGCCCAGCGCCGCCTCGGCGACGGGGCTGAAATCCGGGTCACCGTGATCCCTGACACGCCTCAGGAAATCAACCCAGTCGGCTTCGGCCTGGGGATCTCGGGCAAGCCAGCCGAGCCGGGCCGTCATTACGTTGGCCAATGCGTCCGGCGGGAAGGGAGCATGCCAACCGGAAGCTGGCTGGAAAATAACCGGCTCAAGAATGCCGATAAGTCCATCCACGATGTTGTACTCGAGGGCGGCCAGGGCGCCACCGCCGCGGTTGCTCATGAAGTGGTCACCGATGTGCGCAAAATCGGCCACGGGATTGACCAGAATCCGCCCCATTTCACGGGACGCTAGCTCGCGAGTCGGCGAGCGTTCCAACCCCGGCGTCAGGCCCGAGCTCATCAGGACGCCTACTGTCTTACCAATTCGGAGGTGTCGTCCCGCTCCAGGGCGGACCCAGAGTCATTGCCGGGGGTGTCCGGGGGTGACGCTGCTGGTGCCTAACCAGACGCTGGAGACCGACCAGTCGATGATCGTCGCTTTGGCCCTGCTCGAGCAGTGACGCCATGGCTGCGATAAAGCGGCTCCTGGCCACCTCTGCCAAGGGCGAGGTGTCGGGACCGGCAGCACCGTTGGAAAGTTCTCTTGCGAAATTTTCCATGAGATTGGCCAGGTGAGCCGACGCCGGCCGGGATATCTCGTCGCGCAGGGCATCCCGGGTGCCGATATCCGCCAGCGCTGCCAGCACCTCTCCGGGGTTCTCCTTCGCCAGACCGGCATGGTCACGCACATAGGCAAGCCAGCTGGCATCATCGACAACGTCAAGCTCACCCATCTGCGAAAGGAAGAAGCGGCTCGCGGTCGCGCCATGCTCCTGATGAAAGAGTGCCTCGGCGAGGGAATGCAGGACCATCTCGGGCAGCACCTCGGTGGCCATCAAGCGTGCCGCATGGGCGCCATCCTCATCCGCCAGGGCGAGCATATCCGCAGGCAGGGTAGCCTCATCAATACCCATTTCCACGGCACCGAGAACCAGGTGTCGATAGATGGACGAATGCTCACTGAACGCCGGATCAAGGATCGCCTCTCGCAACAACGCCTCGGCCTCCGGAGCCTGCATTGCGAAAAGGGTCTTAAGTGCCGCCACCCGCACTCGATCGAGCTGGCGCGGTGCCAGGCCTTCGGTGTCGCCCTGTTCAAACACATAGCGCACCGCATCCCGAGCCGGCAGAGCATCGACGCCAATTTCCTGCAGCCGCTCAAGCGCGAGAATCCGCTTAAGCCGAGAAGGCTCGATCAGCGCCTCGGCATGTTCCATGGCTGTCTTGCCGCGATAGGTGGCATCCGCCTGGTGTTCCGGCAACGGTTGGCGGGCCATGGCATCCGGGTCCGGAGCGGCGACCGAGAGGGGGCTGGTTAGTGCCATCCCCATCAACAGCACCACGAGTAGTGGTCGAGAGATCAGGCAGAGGCGCTTGGTCATGGGGATGGCTCCGAAAGGGCGTCGCTCAAGCGGATTTGCTTGGCCTGGCGCGGCGCGAGGCTGAAAGTGTGATCGCGATCGCCCTCCTGGGCCTCCACCACCAGGGTGTAATCGCCGACCTCGAGTTCAATGGCCTCGCCATCGACACGCCCACGGGCAACGGTGCTGCCGGACGCATCCCGCACCCGCCAGGGTGCCGCCAGGGCGCCAGCCAGGCCCTCAACCAGTTCATCACCATCGTGGCTGTCGAAGTATTCGCCGCCACCCAGCTCGGCGAAACGCTCGAACTCGGCCTGCAGACCAATCTCGTCGATATGGAAGCCGACGATATTCAGGCGTACGTCGAGGCCTTCCTCTACCAGGTCCGCCACCGACTGCTCCAGGTCGCCCTCGCAAGTCTCCTCGCCATCGGTGAGCATCACCACCAAGCGGCGCTGTCCCTCGTAATCTGCCAGGTCATCGAACACGGCATCCAAGGAATCGGCCAGCGGAGTGCGCGCCAGGTTGATGGCCTGAAGGTCCTCGACGGCACGCTGCACCTGGGCATGATTGTCGTCACTGGGAGGGACCAGCAACTCGGTGGCACAGCTGTGTGGCTCGGTATGACCGAAGGCACGCAGCGCCACCGGCACGTTCTCGGGAATCCGCTCGTCGAGTACCTGCTGCACGATGCGACGCGCCACCTGGATCCGTCGCCCACCTTCCATCTGGCGCAGCATGGAGCCGGAGGCGTCGAAGATGAGGTGTACGACACCCGCGGCAACCACCGGTTGATCGCCACTGGCCACCCAAAGGCTGCCCGGTTCCGGGGGCTCCTGATAGCGGCGATCGACGTCGAGGGCAAAGGTGGTGGGCTGGCGCAGCTCACGCATGCCCGCCTCGAAGGCGCGAACCAGGTCACTGCGCCCCGTGGCGTAGCGATAGTTGCCACCGCCCACCTGCGCCCAGCTGAGCATCTGGTCCTGATACCAGCGGTACTCTGCGGTCTCGTTCCTTCCGCCATGGGCAATCTCGAGGGTAAAGATCCTCGGCCGGACAGTCTCGAGGTCATTCCATACCGACATGTCACGACCCAGTTGCTCGGCATCGGTGATCAGGAAGATCGCCTTCTCGCCCGCCTGGCTCGCCAGGGCACGGGTGGCACGTTTCAAGGCCGGCTCGGAATCGGAACTGGAGAAGCGGCCACTGTAGCCATTCAGGGTCTGGGCCACCTGACTGGGCGACTCGGCCCAGCCATCGATCAGCAGGGGGCCACCCAGCGGCAGCATGTTGAACACTTCTCGCCCGGGCTGAAGCCCCTCGGCAAAACGATTCAATGCTTGATAGATGGCCGGCTGGTGACTGGCCACGCTGCCACTGCCGTCCCACAGGAAAACCACTGAACGGGGTGGTTCGGCAACGGCAAGTCGGTATGTGCCCGGCTCGAGATCCACTGCTTCTGCCACGCGCTTGCCGCCTTCGACATCCCGCCAGGTTAGCGGGACCGCGCTGCCTTCGGGGTCCGTGAGGCTCGCCTCAAGCCTCCCGCGCATTGACTCCTGCAGCGCGAACGCCAGGGTATTGTCACCTTCCTCCAGCTCGATAAGGTAATGACGCGAGTCCAACGGCTCCTCAACCCTGCCGGTGATTAGCGACTCCAGCATCAGCGGCTGGCCAGCATGGCTATCGGTGTCCTCGACGTCGGCCAATACCAGTTCGTCGGCGGACTGCTCGGCCTCCAGTGGTCCACGGGAGTGGTCCATGCCCCAGTGGCCGAGAATCGAGCGCCGGCTGGCCAAGGTGTCGGCCTCGAAGGCACGCAGCCCCTTGGGGATACGCCAGTTGGCCCTGCGCTCCCCCTCGGGAATCTCGGGCTCGTCGAAAACCAGCTTCAGGTAGCGCACCCGAGGGGAATCGGGGAGTGACAGGCTGGCCACGCCGTCGGCGTCTCGCGCCAGCTCCCAATCAGGCTGGGTTTCCCAGGGACCCACCGGGCTCTCGGTGGCGGTATAGACCCTCACCCGCTCCACGGGCAGGCCTTCCCAGTCGAGGTTCTCGACCCACTCGAGCTCGTCGATACGTGCCGCGCGCTGATGCAGAAAGGCAAAGACCATCTCGATGCGGCGACCCCGTATTCGCTCCCCGCGTTGGGCCTCGCCCATGACGCCTCTCGCTGTAGAGCGCTGCCCCTGGAGGCCATACAAGGAAGAGTGATCAGGGCGCGTATAGACCCAGTGGCCACCCAGCGAAGAGTCAAGCAGATCATGGCGCCGTTGGGCCACTTGGCCTGTCGGCTCACCCAGCACGCGCAGCAGGCCGCTGCCATGGGTCCGACGGCGGGCCTCTTCATGGTCCCAGACGCCAAGGGGCCGCAGCTGAATATAGCGTGCTTCACGGGGTGACTCGAACTCGAAGAACTGCTCGCCGTCGCCGGAAGCGAGCGTCAAGGTCTCCACCACCTCGAGCGCGTCGTGGCTGTCCCCCAGGGCAATCTCCACTTCTCGCCAGCGATCGCCGTGATCGTGACTGGAGCGCTGATTGAAAACGATGCCGCGAACCAGCCCGCCCTGGTCGGCCAGGCGTATCGGCGGCAGTGCCTGCCCCAGGTCGCTTGACACCTCGATCGAGCTGCCAGCGCCGGCCATGCCATCGATGAGGAAGTCGGGATGACTCCTCCCTCGCCCCGGCAAGGAATCGATGGGGTCGCCGCTGCGGGCATCGACGAAGGTGGCACCCAGGGCATTCCAGGCCAGGTCGGTCAGCCCCTGCAACGACGCGGGCACATCCGGCACGGTGAAGGGATCCACCGCCGGCGCCAGAGGATCCAGCGCCAGGTCCTTGTGCAGCACCTGATCACCGGCCCGCACGAACAGCGACAGCGGCGCACTCTCCAGCATGTTGGGCGGCAGTGTCCAGGTCAGCGGCAGTTCTGTCCCCTCTCCCGCCGCGAGCTCGATCTCCGCCGGCAGCCCGGCTATCGAGGCGCCGTCATGGCTGATATGGGCCTCCAGTGTCACTCTCTGGGGTTCGTCTTCGGGATTCGCCAGGCTGAGGGACGAGGCGAGACGCTGGCCCGTGGGTGCAAAGGGAGGCAGGCGCTGGGCTTGCGTTGCCAGGTTCAGTTCGAGTTGCGGCGGTGCCGGCAACGGGTAGGCCGGGTCCGAGAGTGTCACGTCCCGGCCAGCGCGTCCGAAGGAGACCTCAAGCGTCGTCGCTTCGCCTGCCGGTATCGTGACGACATGGCGACCGCGCCCTTCGGCATCCCGCATCTCCAACACGTCTCCGACATCGGTGCGGAACTCGAGGCCGGTATAGGCACTACCCAGTGAATCGACACGACCTTCGAGATAGACATCCCGATCGCCCCTGGTCACCGGCAGGCGAAGAAAGCCACCGCTGCCGCTTGCCCCCGCCATAGCACTGCTGATGACGGCATCTTCTGGCAGCAGCGGTGCTTCTTCACGGCGTAGGGCCGGAGCGGGCATGTCCACATGGGACCAAGGGTCGGCGATGGTAACGCGAGTGCTATAGCGGGCCAGAGACGCCTCGTCACCCTCAAGCACCAGCACATAGTCTCCCGGTGGCAGTACCGGATCCAGCTGTAGGCTTTCTCCCACATCCGAGTGCCTGAACCATGTCTCGCCCTGCCACTCCAGCCGCACGTCCATCTCGCCACCATTGGGCGGTTCCACTTCCATCAGGACCCGGTTGCGACCCGGTAGGTGGAAGTGAAAGCGGTCCTGGTCACGCGAGGAATGGAAGGAACCCTGGACCGTTTCCCCCAGCCAGAGGGGATTGGCATCACGGTCTTCATCATTGGGCTCCTGCTCGACACCCGGTTCGGGCTGGCCGGTCGGCGCAGCGAGAAGCCGATAGCCCCTCGCTTCACCCATCAAGCGCACCAGGTAGCGCCCCGGCAACAGCCGAACGTGCTCAAGCCAGGGGTGGCTGCCACCCCTGGGACGTTGGTGCGCCAATATCAGTGAGTCGTCCCCGGCATGGTAGAGCTCCAGTCGCTCCAATGGGTCCTCACCCTCGGTGGTAAAGGCCCACTGCTGGACTTGGTCGCCGACCTGCAGCTCGAACCATGCCTCACCGCTCCCTTCGAAGCGGCCATGGATTGGCACATCCGCCAGCAGCGGCAGTGCCCATTCGCGGATATCATTGGGCCGATCGACCCAGCCGTCTGGCACCGGCTCATCTTCGTCAAGGCGCAGGGTAAAGGTTACTGGCTCGTCGCCACTAGCGCGGCTTCGCAGCATCAACGCGTAGTCACCTTCGGGCAGTGACATCCGAGAAAACAGGGTATCGCTCAGACCGATACGACAGACATCATGACGGGTGCCGATCGGTTTCAGGCAGACCTCCAATTCTTGCGTCATATCATCTGCTATGGCACCCAGCGTCCATGCCGTCTGGCCCGATCCAATACGGAAGCCCAGGTAGCGTCGGTCGTTACGCTCGATCGTCAGCGAGATCGTTTCCCCGGCGTCGAGCCAGTGGCGCGACTCGGGAGAGCCGGCGAACTGCACTTCCTTTTCTGCCACATCCTCAGCCACGTCCTCAGGCGTCTCATCAGTGACGGTCGGCTCCTCCGGGCGTATTCCGTCTTCGCGAACACTGGCCCCCAGGCGACCGATGGCCTCGCCATGGGCATGACGCAAGTGCAACCGACTCCCCTCGGGCAGATCGAGCCGGCCCCAGTTTTGTTGCAGGGGGGATCCTTCGGCGGCCTCGACGATGACCTCGCCATCTGCGTCTGTGATCCAGGCCTCGAGCGACGCCCCCAGCTCACCAACAAGAGCCAATCGCCAAAGCTGGCGGGAATCACCCTCAAGGATGAGCGGGATTGTGACGTCGGGCACGTTAAGCTGAAAAAACCATTGCCGACCCGATTCGACAGAGATGTTATCGGCATCGTCAGGCCCCACGGTGCCGCGGATATTGATTCGGTCGCCGGTGGTCAGGGTCAATCGATACTCACCGCCTGTCTCTTGGGTCAGAAAGCGGATCAGGTGCTCTCCCGGTGGCACGATGACGGCTGCCGGTTGAGCTTGGTCACGGCGCGGGGAAGCCTGGAGGGTCAGCAGGGTAGTTTCTTCACTGGCCTCGGCTTGCGGTTCGGCACCGAAAGTGGCAACGCCCGAGGTGCTGGCCGCTTGCTCGCCGGGCCAGAAGAGTTCGGCATCCAGGCTAGCCTCGCCATCACCCTGCAGTTCCAGATGCCACAGCCGGTCGGTTTCATTGTCATCCAGTACCCACCGGAAAAAGTCGCGATCATTTCCCGACACCTCGCCCACGAGGCGGGCTTGACCACGGAACGTCTGCGCCTGCTCCGGTGTATCGTTTGGCGCCTGCTCGAAAACCATCCTGGGGAAGGCAAATGCACTGCCAGCCAAAAGCAGAGCCAGCATACTGGCGACTGATGTAACCGTAGTTCTCATCTGCTTACCCCATCAGTCTTTTTTATTATTAACCAGCCTAGCTACACTAACTTGTCATCGCCCCGTTCGTTTGAAGGGGGTTGCCACCACGCCTCTCATGTTTTCTTTCTAACCAGAGCGTCGAGGAGCTCGCCATGAAGAAGCCTTGCCTTACCTGCCTGTGCCTCTCTACTGCCATGCTGATACCGGCCATGCAGGCGATTGCCGACAGGCTGCCTGTCCCCGAAGGCAAGGTACTGCTGCGCGTGAGTGGCGAAATCGACAGGACCAACGTCGACGATCAGGCCCATTTCGACCACGCGATGCTCGACCACCTGCCGAGGCAGACCCTGCACACCTCGACCGTCGTCACCGATGGGATAAATCGCTTCGAGGGCTTCCTGATGAGTGACCTGCTCGAATGGGTCGGCGCCGAGGGCGACACCGCCGCCGCCCTGGCACTCAATGACTACCTGATCGAGATTCCCATGCAGGACTTCTCTGACTATGACGTCCTAGTAGCCGATACCATGGATGGCCAACGCTTGACAGCGCGCGACAAGGGTCCGCTTTGGATCGTCTACCCGAGAGATGAGCATCCCGAGCTGCAGGATATTCGCTACGACTATCGCTGGGTCTGGCAGCTTCATCACCTAGAGATTCAATGATGCAGCCACGGCGTCCCGCCTTTGTGCTGCCTGGCCTGGCGATTCTTGCCTTCGCCACCTTCCTGGGCTTCGCCCTGGTGAGAATGGCTCAGGTCGAGCAGGATATGCGGATTAATGTGGACGAGAACATGCTGTGGGTGATCACCCAGGCCCAGGTGGCCAGTCATCGCCTGGATAGCGCCGTTCACCGTCACCGACTGGGCTACCCCGAGGCCGACCCTCAGTTGCGTTACGACATTCTTAGCAGTCGCATGGTATTGCTGGGTGAGGGACCTCAGCGTCGTTATCTGGAACGGCTGGGCTTCGCCGAGACCCTGGAGGATCTGTTCATCCGCTTGCACACCATTGAGGCGAGCATGGAGACGCTCACACCGCTGAACCCCGCAGCGAGCGAGGCGATTCAAGAAGCGCTGGCCCCCATGGCGGGACAGCTCAACCGGATCGCCAATGCCGTCATGGTGGAGGAGTGGGAAGCCCTCGGAGCACGACTCGACGCCCACCGCGACGGCATGGTGCAGGCGATCGCCTCGGTGCTGGGCATACTCGTCAGTGGCCTGTTACTGGTGGCCCTGCTGATCATCAACTTGCGCCAACGGCGTACCGCTCAGCATGAACTCGCCAGCCATCGGGACCAGTTGGAGGAAGAAATTAGCCGTCATATCAGCCGCTACAAGGAGACTGCCGATGCCCTGGCCCGCTCCTTGGATCGCGAACGCGGCGTCAGCGAGTTCTACCGCAGCTTCGCTGCCATGATCTCACACCAGTTTCGGACCCCGCTGGCGGTGATCGATTCGGGACTGCAGCGGCTGCTTCGCCGTGGCGACCGGATGACACCGGAGGATCGACAACAACGCTATCCCCGCCTGCGTAATGCCGTGGCGCATATGACCCGCCTGGTGGAAAGCGCCCTGACGGCGGCGCAACTGGATGGGGGCCAGGTAGCGGCGACGACCACCTCCTGCGACCTGGCGTCAATCGCCCAGCAGGTGTGCCAGTTCCAGACGGAAGCCGCCGGCACCCGGCGTATCACCCTGGACCCCGCGGACTCACCGCCACTGAACGTGGTGTGTGACCGCGCTCTGCTCGAACAGATTCTCGCCAACCTGGTGTCCAACGCCGTGAAGTATTCGCCACCGGATACGCCTATCACGGTTCGACTCGACCACGACAACGAAAACGCCAGCTGTCAGGTTCAGGACCGCGGCATCGGCATACCCGAGGAAGATCTGCCTCGGCTGTTCGAACGCTTCTTTCGCTCCCATAACGTCGAGCAGGCACCAGGCATCGGCCTGGGCCTTAACATCGCCCGACACCTGGCGCGTTTACACCGCGGCGATATCCGGGTGGCCTCCCGGGAGGGAGAGGGCACGCTATTCACCCTGACACTTCCCCTCGCCGCGCAAGGAGCCGAGCCATGACAGAACAGACGCCAGCCCCGCATGCCCTACCGGCACTGATACTCTGTGCCGAGGATCATGCTGAACTGCGCAGCGATATCTGTGAGGAGCTGAGAGAGACCGGCTATGGGGTGATCGAGGCGGCCGACGGCGACGAGACACTGCGCCAGATCAACGCCGTGGCCCCGGATCTGATCCTCTGTGATATCAACATGCCGGGCTGCAACGGCTACGAGGTGCTGCGCCAAATTCGCCGTTCGCGACCGGACCTGGCCGACATCCCCTTCGTCTTCCTCACCGCCCTGAGCGACCCTCGCGAAGTCGTGGACGGCAAGCGGCTGGGTGCCGACGACTACCTGGTCAAGCCTATAGACTTCGACCTGCTGCTGGCGACCATCGATGCACGGCTGCGCCAGGTTCGACGCATGCGCGACAAGGCCAACGACGAGATCAGCGAACTGCGTCAGGCGATGAACGACCTGCGCCAGGAAGCCAGCAGCCAGGCCTTCGTCGGCGCCACTCGCGCGCTCGACCTGGTGGCGCCCGGCATGGTCCTGCTGGGAAGGGACGGGCAGATTCTCTTTGCCAACCGAGCAGCCCATCGGTTGTCGCGGGGCACCGATCAGTTGGCATTCGACCTGGGGCTATCCATGACCGGCAGCAACAAGGACCTGCGCAAGACCCTTCGGACTGCGCTCGAGCACAGCCGAGAGGGGGTGGAGAAGGTGACCTGCCTGCGGCTCGATCGCCAGGGCGAGCGTCGTGATCTGCTGGTGCTGGCCTGTTCGCTGGGCCATACCGACGGCTCGCTTCATGAGCCGGCGGTCGTTGTCCTGCTCTCGGACCCGGAACAACGCGCCCAAGTCCCTCGACAGATACTGGCCAGCCTGTTCGGTCTTACACCCAGCGAAGCCCGCATCGCACTGGCCCTGGCCGAAGGGCTGCGCAGCGAGGAGATTGCCGAGCGCATGTCGATTTCCACCACCACGGTCGCCTTCCACCTGCGCAACCTCTTCCAGAAAACCGACACCCACCGACAAGCTGAGCTGATCACGCTGATCCTGGCCGGTTCCATGACAGTGGCACTGGAGGAGAACAAGGCCTGATGCCACCCGCGGGGAGAGCCACTACCATCTGCGGGGCTCGGACGGGTATCATCGCCGCCCTCTTATACCCACCCAGGGAGGCCTCATGCCGATCCTCAACGCCATCGTTCACCGCCTCCAGAAGAAGGGAGACGCTCCGGCCAGGCTGGAGCCTGCTCAAGCCCCGCTACCCCAGGCCGAGACCCTGGATGCTCTGCTGGAGGGGCTCAACAAGGCCTACCACGCCAAGAGCAAGGCGTGGGGGCACTTTCCTGACACTGAAGCGGGCCCCGAGGAGGCCAGCCAGGGCAGTGAACCGGTCTCGCCGCTGCCCGGGGAACTCGCCGACTATCTGGCCGATCGCCGCGACTTCACGGCCCTGACCCTCGGCATCGCCGAGCGCCTCACGGCCCTGCTCGACGCCCATCTGTCGGTGTCCGGCGACCTGATCGTTCTCGACACCCGCTTCGGTGACGGACGTTTCCTCACGCTGGCCCTGCTGCATCATCGCGAAGGCTTTGCGGTGGACGAACACCTGGCAGTGGTGCCCGCTCGTCAGCTCAACCTGGCACAAATGAGCCTCGCGGCGCGTATCGACCTGACTCAGTGGCAGGCCGGCGACTCGCGCCAGTACCTCTCTTGGACCCGGGACCGCGGCGGCAAGGCACTTGCCGAAGGCTTTTCTGCTCTGCTCGGCGCCGTGGAAGGGGTGGACGCCTCCGGCGAGACCCGCACCCTGCTGCGAGCCTTCAGCGACTACGTCGAGAAGGAGAACCTGCCCGAAGAGGCGAGCCGCGAGAAGACCGATGCGCTGATCGACTACGCCAGCGGTCAGGCCAGCCGCGGCGAACCGATCACCCTGGAGGAACTCTCCGAGGTGCTCGATGAGCAGCAGCCAAAGGCCTTCTATGACCATATCCGCAATACCGACTACGGCCTGTCGCCGGAGATCCCGCCGGACCGGAAGACCCTCAGCCAGTTTCGTCGCTTCGCCGGACGGTCCGGCGGCGTCTCGATCAGCTTCGACTCACATCTGCTGGGTTCAAGCGTCGAGTATGACGAGGCCGCCGATCGCCTGATCATCAAGCAGGTACCCAAGCAGTTGAAAGATCAACTCAAAGGAAAAAATTGATTTAACAAGGATGAGAAAACCCAATCTAATAGACTGATTATTAAGACCAATCTAATAGCGTAAGCCTTGGCTTACAGATAATGTAGGTAAAGAATGACAGCTGGCAGAAGTGGCTGGCATCCCGTTCGATTCAGGCCCAAGCTGCAGCAGATATCCAAGCGATAAGCGTTCTGAGCTCGTTACGAGCCGAGCACACGAGGGATCTGGCATGCGGAAAGTAGTAGGAGAGGCTGGGCTGCTGAACTGGCAGGCCGAGTTCAGAGACCCCGCTATGGAGGCACTGTTCAAGCGCACGATACTCGATTACAACGCCTGCCAGTTGCGCCTGGCGCTTTGCCTGATTGCCGGACTGTTTCTGGTCTTTGCCTTGGCCGACTATAGCGTACTGGGATCGGACAGTGCCTTTGCCATGCTACTTGCCATTCGCCTGATCACCGTAGCGATCTGCCTGCTGGTGGCTCTGGCAGTCTGGCGGCGGCCGGCGGTGGCCTACATGGTATTTCCCATCAACTTGGTCTATCTGCTGTGCCTTTCCACGATACTGCTGGCCCTACTGCTGCGCCCCCTGGATGTGGGTATTCACGTCGCCTCACTGATGGTGGCCAGCATAGCGCTCTATCTCTTCCTGCCCAACCGCCTACCCTGGATGCTGGCCGGCAATGCCTACCTGATCGCAGGCTTCCTGACAGTTTCGCTCGTTGGCTCGAGACTGCCACCGATACTGGTGATGACCAGCCTGCTGCTGCTGATGTTCGTCAACCTTCTCGGCTGGATGACCATCACGCGGATCAAGTGCCTCAAGCGCGAGCAATTTACCCTGCTGCTGGAGGAGCGCTCGGTGAATTGCCGCCTGAAGGAGGAGATCCACGAGCGCGAGGAGCTGGAGGCGCGGCTTCGCCACATGGCCTGCACCGACGAACTGACCGGCATTGCCAACCGCCGCCACTTCTTCGAGCTGGCCGAACAGGAGCTGCGCCGTGCCCGTCGAGACGGGACCCCCCTGGCGCTGTGCATGGTCGACGTGGATCTCTTCAAGCAGCTCAATGATCGCCACGGCCATGGGGTGGGTGATGCGGTGCTCGCCACCGTGGCCGGCTGCTGCCAGTCCGTACTGAGGGAATCCGACGTGCTGGGCCGCTATGGCGGCGAGGAGTTTGTGATCGCCCTGCCCCTCGCCGACCTCGACACCGCCGCGGTCATCGCCGAGCGGCTACGCGACAGAGTCAGCGCGCTCAAGCTGCCGATGCTCGACGACAAGACACCCTTGACCGTCACCGTGGGCATCAGCCGCATCGAATCAGGAGATTCGCGGCTGGAACCCGCCCTGCTGCGCGCTGACAAGGCGCTCTACGATGGCAAGGCACGGGGGCGCAACTGCGTGGTGGTAGCCCCCCGGCCATTGCCGGCTGCCCATTGGGCGGTCGGCAGCCCCGACTGGGCCTCCTGTCTCATGACGATGCCAGATGTGGACGCAACCACTGACGCAGCTGGGATCCTTGCAGCACCCCAGGCTGGCGGGCCAACTCCCGACCGTTCCTGAACACGATCAGAGTCGGAATGCTGCGGATGCCGAAGCGCCCGGCCAGAGCCTGCTCTGCCTCGGTATCGAGCTTGGCAAAGCGGAGTCGGGGCTCGAGTTCGCGGGCCGCCTCGGCGAAGATCGGCGCCATCATCTTGCAGGGGCCGCACCAGCCGGCCCAGAAATCCACCACCACCGGCAGCTCGCTGCGCTCCACCAGTGAATGAAAGTTAGCTTCGGTCAGCGCCACCGGTTCACCGGTGAAAAGCGCCTGCTTGCACTTGCCGCACTTGGGGACGTCGTTCAAGCGCGCCTGGCTGACACGGTTGATGGCACCGCAGTGCGGGCAGCCAAGGGTCAGGGATTCGGACATAGGTGCCTCCGGGTCACCGTTTACAGAACTCGAATATGGCGCCTGTCTCCTCCCCCTTCAAGCGACATCGCGTCGCGCCAGCAGGCTCGACGACATCCATGCCATGCAGCGGCCTTGCCGGACTGCTATCGTCGGCGCATGCTCCGTTTCTTTCCTGCCTGTCGAGATCCGCGATGAGTTCACGCCCCGACCCGCGGGTGCTGCTGCGCCTGCTGGGCCTGCTGGCCCCCTACCGATGGCGCCTGGCCCTGGCGGCACTGGTCCTGCTGGTGGCCTCGGGCAGCGTCCTGCTGCTCGGCCAGGGGCTGCGGCTGGTCATCGACCGCGGCTTCATGGCCGCCGACAGCGCCGCCCTGGGGCGCGCCTTGGGCCTGATGCTCGCCGTGGTCGCAGTGCTGGCCATGGCCTCGGCGCTGCGCTACTACCTGGTGACCTGGATTGGCGAGCGGCTGGCCGCCGACCTGCGCCGCCGGGTCTTCGACCACCTTCTGACCCTGGAGCCCGGCTACTTCGAGAGCGCCCAGGCGCCCGGCCAGGCCGCCGGCGAGATCACCTCCCGGCTCACCGCCGACACCAGCGTGCTGCAGAGTCTGTTCGGCTCCTCGGTCTCGCTGGCCCTGCGCAATCTGTTGATGCTGATTGGCGCCGTGGCCCTGATGCTGCTGACCCAGCCCTGGCTCTCAGCCATCGTGCTGCTGGGCATCCCCGCCACGGTGCTGCCGATCCTGTGGTTCGGGCGGCGGGTGCGGCGGCTATCCCGCACCAGCCAGGACCGGGTGGCCGAGCTCGGCCGCTATGCCGACGAGGCGCTCTCCGGCATCCGCACCGTCCAGGCCTTCACCCATGAGCCGCTCGACCGGCGTGACTACGCGGGCCGCGTCGAGGAGGCCTTCGTCAGCGCCATCGA
>PWIZ01000404.1 GCA_003560175.1 Halomonas sp.
CGAGCGTGAATGCGGCGCTGGTCCAGTGCGGATCGGCAAAGGGGCATGATTTTACCCTCCTGTTATGGTTGTTTTAAGGTTTTTTCTTCTGCCGATGCTGCCCTTTTCTCCTGAGCCGAGACCTACTCCGTCGGTGGTGGCTCCGGCTGCACGAGCAGAGCGGCGCGGGCCCCGACTTCCACTGCGGCGTTGGGAAAGACCACGGCCACTGGTGTCTCGCCGACCCGGGTCTCCCCGGCCTGGCCATCCTCGGCCAGCAGGGTGCCGGGGGCAAAGGCCGTGAAGTTGGGCGTGTCGTCCGGAAAGGCCAGGCGGAAGGCCGCTGACTCCCGCATCAGCTCCTGCTCGACTCGGAAGTAGGCCATCCTCGCGGGTGGCGCTTCGGCAGGTTCACGCCCCTCGAGGAGTGCCGCCAGCAGGTGCCCCATGGGGTTGAGGGGTGGCAGGTCATTGTGCCCGAAGGGCAGGGCGCGGCCCAGCTCCAGGGTAAACGCCTGGGCCTCATGATAGTGCTTGCTGTAGTGGGAGAAGGTCCAGCTGTGGCGGTGCTGGTGCAGCACTGCCTGGATCTCGGCGGCGGCCAGCCAGTGCCACTGCAACGCCTCCACGGCGGTACGCTCGGTGAAGGGACTGACCACGAAGCGCGGGTAGCGACTGTCGCGGATGGCGGTGTGCAGGTCATAGTGCAGCCGCGGCCGGCCGTCATGGCGGGCGAAGAAGGCGTCCACCGCGGTCATCAGCGCCCGGGCGCGGTCGGCTTCCTGGCCCGTTTCCGGGAGGTCGGGACGGAACAGGCGATTGAGATTGGTGCCGACGAAGCGCACCCCCTTTCGGGTCGCCTCCGGGTTGCCGAGGATTACCAGGGTTGGGGCGCCCAGCCGCAGTTCCGCCCTCGCCAGGCGCCCCAGCAGCCCCTCAAGCAGTTCCATCGGGGCGGTCTCGTTGCCGTGGATGCCCACCGAGAGCACGCAGGCCCGTGCCGAGGGTCCGGGGTGGTCGGGCACGAGCTCCAGCAGCCCATGGCCGTGCCATCGGAAGTGCCCACCGGGCAGTGGGCCTCGGGTCGGGAACTCGGCCTCCTCCAGGCTGAGTGTCAGCCAGTTCTCGATGGGGTTCTCGAGCATGGGATTCTCGAGCATCGCGTCAGGCCTCCACGCGCCAGGGTTCGCAGGCTTCGCCCTGGTCCACCTCGATGAGCTCCTCCACCGGGAAGGCCATGCGCTCGGCGCGCTCGACCAGATCGCGATAGGTGGCCTCGGGCAGGGTCGGGGTGCGGGCCAGGATCCACAGGTAGCTGCGGTCCGGTCCGGCCACCAGCGACCACTGATAGTCGTCGTCCAGGGCCAGCACGTTGTAGCCGCCGTAGAAGGGGCCGAAGAAGCTCACCTTGAGCCGGCCCACGTTCTCGTCGCCAATGAAGTAGGCGCGCCCTTCCGCCTCGCTGGCCTCTCCCTTGTCGAGCTTCACGCCGCGGTTGAGCACCCGCACCCCGCCGTCGTTGTGCAGGCTGTAGTCGGCGGTGACGCAGTCCAGTCCGCGTTCGAAGGAGTGATCGAGTCGGGCGATCTCGTACCACTCGCCCAGGTAGCGGTCCAGTTCGAAGCCGGTGACCGGCTCGGTACCCTTGGGGATGCCGGTGCAGCCGGCCAGCAGCAGGCCGGCGCCCAGGGTAGCCAGCAGGGGAAGGTGATACATGTAAAGCTCCTTGGCGTGATGCCGCCGTCAGCGGGCGGCTGTGACCTTTGCAGCATGGGGGAGGGCGAAGGGGCGGTCTAGACTGGCCGCCTGCCGCTTTCCAGGAGTTTGCCATGACCGACCAGATCCATGATCACGATGCTCGTGTACTCAATGACCACTATGATGCCCTCGCCACCGGGAGTGGGCAAAGCCTGGTGGTTCGGCTGCGGGCGGCCTTCCGCGACGCCGGCCGTGATCCGGAACGCCTGACCCTGGATGAAGTCGCCGGCATCGATCAGCTTCATCTCGGGGGGCGGGCGGCCAGCCGATCGCTGCTAGCGCTGGGGGAACTTCTCCCGGATCAGCGGGTGCTGGACGTGGGCTGTGGTACCGGCGGGGCTAGTCGCCTGCTGGCTGAGGAGGCCGGCTGCGAGGTGGTCGGCGTCGATATCACCAGGGCCTTCATCGAGGTGGCCGAGTGGCTCAGCGCGGCGACCGGCCTGGCAAGCCGCACCCGCTTCCTGTGCGCCGATGCCGCTCGCACCCCGCTGCCGGATCGCGCCTGCGATGTCATCTGGTGCCAGCATGCGCTGATGAACATGCCCGATGTGGCCGGCGTGCTGGCGGAGTGGCGTCGATTGCTGGTGCCCGGCGGGCGGGTGTTGCTGCATGAGGTGGTAGCCGGCGACAACCCGGAGCCGCTGGTGTTGCCGGTACCCTGGGCACGCACGGCAGCGACCAGCCACCTGCAGGGGCGCGAAGCGCTTCAAGCGAGGCTGGAAGAGGCGGGGTTCGTGCCGGTATGCGTGCGCGATGTCACCGAGACAGCCCTGGCCTGGCGCCAGAAGCATGCCCGCCGCGAGTCTGGCGAACGGTCCGCCTCAGCCCCGCTGCCGGGGCCAACGCTGATTTTCGGCGATGAGTTCGTCGAGATGGGGCGCAACCTGCGAGACAATCTGGCCGCCGGCAGGGTGCGAATCCTGGAGGGGGTATGGCACCTGGCGTAAGTTGAGTGAGTGGTCGCGGCGGGGTGAGAGGACCGGCCGCGGCCGGGGTCAGTGGGTGTCGTTCAGGCTGACATAGCGGGGCGCGCGGACCAGGTAGCTGAGCGGGTGCAGCACCAGCCAGGCGGCGATGGCCAGGCCAACCACCGCGCCGATCATCGCCACCCAGTCGAACAGGGTGGCCACGTAGGTGAGCCGTGAGTTGGTGAAGAGGGGAATCCACCACAGCCCCGAGATACCCACTGCGAGAGCGGCCAGATTGGCCCCCAGGCAGCGATAGTGGAATATGCGATAGCCGCGCAGGTGGGCCACCAGCTGGACCACCACCAGTACCCCCGCGGCGCCCACGATCAGCCACAGGAAGGGGGCCAGGGTATACATCAGGATGGTCAGTGCACCTTGAATCGTCATGATCATCTCTCCTCAGGCCTGGCCTTCGAGCACGGCGTAGTAGGCCGGCTGGAGCATGCGGTCCTTCATTACCCAGGCCGCCCAGGACTCGTCGCGGGGGTCGATAAAAGGGAAGGAGGGCAGGAAGTCCAGATTGTTGTCGTAGCCGAATTCCACCAGCATCGCCTTGCCGATGCCGGTGATCATCGGGCAGGAGGTGTAGCCGTTGTGGCGAGCCGGCAGCGGCTGATCCTGCATCTGGGCCAGCAGGTTGGCTTCCACCACGGGGGCCTGAGCCTTGACGCTGGCAGCGGTCTTGTTGATCGGTGCACCGATCACATCGCCGATGCCGAACACTTCCGGATAGCGGTTGTGCTGCATGGTGTGGATGTCCACATCCAGCCACTCGCCGCGGAAGGGACCCTCGCGGGCGATCAGGTCGCTCTCGCGGATGAAGTCCGGAGCGCTCATGGGCGGCACCACATGGATGAAATCATAGTCGGCGATCACCCTGCGTTCGCCCTCCTGGGAGAACTCCGCCTCGCGCAGTTCATGGTGGGAGGTGAACTCGCTGTCCGGGCCGACGAAGGTGAACTCCGCCTGACGGGCGCCGGGGTCGATGGCGGAGAGCCGGTAGTGGTGGCGGCGGTTGACGCCCTGATCATCGAAGCGCTGCTTGACGAAGTCGTTGACCCACGGTTGGCTGAAGAGCGCTGAGCCAGGCGCGAGGAAGTCGACCTCGAAGTCATCTCGATGGCCGGTATCTTCCAGGCGAGAGAGGGTGGTGAAGGTCATCTTCAGCGGCGCGCCAGCGCACTTCACCGGGGTGGGGGCGGCGGTGAAAATGCCCTTGCCGCTACCCTTGGCGATCCAGGCGTCGATGGCGTCGCGGGTGCGGGTGGCGCCCTCGAGGCTGGCATAGACGCTGCCGATGCCGTGGGTGCCGACCAGGTCCGGCGACATGCCGTCGATCAGGTGATAGTTGAGCTGCAGGCCGGTGGCCACCACCAGGTAGTCGTACTCCAACACGCTGGCATCGGCCAGGGAGACCCGGCGCTGCTCGGCATCGATGCCCAGGGCGGGCTGGCGCACCCAGGTCACCCCAGCGGGTACGAAATTGGCGTTGGGGCGCATGGTCTTGTCGGGCAGCCACACGCCCGAGGCCACCAGGGTCCAGCCCGGCTGGTAATGGTGGATCTCGCGCGGCTCGACGAGCGAGATGCTGGCACCCGCCAGGCGGCGAGAGAGCCGGTTGGCCATGGCCATGCCGGCGGCACCGCCGCCGAGTATGACGATGCGGGCGTTGGTGGAAAGCGTGCCGGCCTGAAGGCTGCCGAGCGGCAGCAGGCCGGCGGCGCCGGCACCCAGCCCCAGCTTGAGAAGCTGGCGCCGGTCTAGGCGGACAGGGGCAAGGGGGGAGCGGGACATGTCAGGACTCCTGCGTGATGGGTCAGGAAGTAATTGTTATATACTTATAACTTGACTATTTTAATCTAGCCATAATCTTTCTGCACGTCATTCATTGGTGTGCGGCAACTTGACGCAAGTCAGCACTTTGGCCGGTGTGGGTTGCATGGCAAGGTTTTTTCTTGACTCCTTTTCGATGTTTTGTTGACCCGTGTCATCCCCAAATCGTTCCCCCCTGCCAAGCTGTCTGGCAGGGGTGAGGCGATCGCCATGGTCGGCCTCGTGATCGGGGGAGAGGAGTATGTTCGAGCGCAAGCAGCGGGCCGAATGGCGGGCCCTGTGGGTGATTCTGGGGTGGCTGATGCTGCTGCCCGCGGCCCACGCCAGTACCGCGGACCACACGCAGTTCGAGGAGTTGCAGGGGCCTTTCACGAGTGCCGATCAGGTAACTCAGGCCTGCCTGGGGTGCCACACCGAGGCCGCGCAGCAGGTGATGGCGACGCGGCACTGGACCTGGGATTACGAGAACCCCCACGGCGGCGAGCGGCTCGGCAAGCGCACCATGCTCAATACCTTCTGTATCGCCGACCAGTCCAACGAAGGTTTCTGCCAATCCTGCCACGTGGGCTATGGCTGGGAGGACGATACCTTCGACTTCACCGCTGAGACCCGGGTCGACTGTCTGGCCTGCCATAACACCGGCGACTACGTGAAGAAGGGCGGCTGGGCCGGCTGGCCCAACGAGTCGCTGACCGACCTGACCCGGGCGGCCCTGAACGTGGGCACCTCCTCCCGGGAGACCTGCGGCACCTGTCACTTCTACGGCGGCGGCGGTGACGGCGTGAAGCACGGCGATCTGGACTCGTCGCTCTTCCATCCCCATCGCGAGCTCGACGTCCACATGGATGCCCGGGGGCTCGACTTCAGCTGCAGCACTTGCCACCAGACCGAGGGTCACGACGTGCCCGGCAGTCGCATCCAGGGCACCGCCGTGGATGCGCATCCGGCGATCACCCGCGGCAGCCAGGAGGCGCGCAACCCGGCCACCTGTCAGGCCTGCCACGGCAGTCAGCCCCACGAGAGCGGCACCCACGCCCAGCGCCTCAACGAGCACACCCGTGCGCTGGCCTGCCAGACCTGCCATATTCCCGAGTTCGCCCGGGGCGGCGTGCCCACCAAGATGGAGTGGGACTGGTCCACCGCCGGCCGCCTGGATGAGGAGGGCAACCCCTTCCAGATCAGGAACGAGGATGGCTACGTCATCTACGACAGTAAGAAGGGCGACTTCGTCCCGGGCGAGAACGTGGTGCCCGAATACCGCTGGTGGGATGGCAACACTACCTTCGTGACAGCCGAGACAGAGATCGACCCCGGCGAGCGGGTGCCGGTCAATACCTACCACGGTACCCCGGGCGCCGAGGACTCGCGCATCTGGCCGGTCAAGCGGGCGCTGGGCAAGCAGCCCTATGACACCTTGCACATGACCCTGCTCCAGCCCCAGGTGGCAATCCCCGGCAACGAGACCGCCTTCTGGTACAACTTCGACTGGGACAAGGCGCTGCAGGCCGGCACCGAGCTGGCGGGCCAGCCCTTCAGCGGCGAGTACGACTTCGTCGAGACGTCGATGCTGTGGCCCATCACCCACATGGTGGCCCCCGGCGAGATGGCCCTGGACTGCGCCGCCTGCCACGCCGACGATGGCCGGCTGGCCGGCGTGGAGGGCGTCTGGATGCCGGGCCGCGATCGCCACCAGCTGCTCGACCGCTTCGGCTTCGGCCTGGCCGGCCTGCTGCTGCTGGGGGTGGTCGGCCACGGCGCCCTGCGCATCGCCAACCGCAACCGCCGCAAGGAGCCCTGAGATGAGTCAGCGCATCTATCTCTTCACCCGCTTCGAGCGCTTCTGGCACTGGTCCCAGGCTGCCCTGGTGATCATCCTGCTGGTCAGTGGCTTCGCTATCCGCGGCGTCCACGAGCTGATTCCCTTCGGCCCGGCGGTGCGGATCCACGAGGCGGCGGCCTGGCTGCTGATCGGCCTCTGGGTATTCGCCATCTTCTGGCATTTCACCACCGGGCAATGGAAGCAATACATCCCCACCCTGACGAACATCAGTGCCGTGTTTCGCTACTACGCTTACGGCATCTTCACCGGCGCCTCTCATCCTTACAGGGTAACCGTGGATCACAAGCACAACCCGCTGCAGCGTCTGGCCTATCTGGGTGTCAAGCTGGTGATCAACCCGCTGATCTGGATCTCCGGGCTGCTCTACCTGTTATGGGGCAGCGTCCGTGACAGCATGCCCGCCTGGCTGGGCCTTGAGCAGGTGGCCGGGTTGCACGCCCTGGGTGCCTTCCTGATGCTGGCCTTCCTGATCATCCACGTCTACCTGGCCACCGCGGGGCATACGCCGCTGGCCTATATCAAGGCAATGGTAACCGGCTGGGAGGAGGTCCACGACGAGGGCCAGGTGAAGCGCCCGCCGCGTTCGCCCTGAAGGGGGCCATGAGCAACAGAGCGGCCACCGCCACGGCGGTGGCCGCTCTGTTTTTGGCAGGGCCTGCGGGCGAGCGTCCGGGAGGGGCTCAGCTCCCGAGTCGGGCCGCGATGGCTCGGCCAAGGCTCTCGGTGGTTCCGGTGCCGCCCACATCGGGGGTGAGCACTGCTCGGTCGCCCTCGGCCAGCACCGCCTCGAAAGCGGCGACGATGGCGTCGCTGGCCTTCTGATGGCCAAGGTGCTCAAGCATCATGGCGCCCGACCAGATCTGCCCGATGGGGTTGGCGATGCCCTTGCCGGCAATGTCCGGGGCGCTGCCGTGGACGGGCTCGAACAGGCTCGGGAAGGTGCCCTCGGGATTGATGTTGGCCGAGGGTGCCACGCCGATGGTGCCGGTGCAGGCCGGCCCCAGGTCAGAGAGGATGTCGCCGAACAGGTTGCTGCCCACCACCACGTCGAACCAGTCCGGGTGCAGCACGAAGTTGGCGGTGAGGATGTCGATGTGGAACTGGTCCACGGCCACTTCGGGGTAGTGCTTGCCCATGGCGGCCACGCGTTCGTCCCACCAGGGCATGGTGATGGCAATGCCGTTGGACTTAGTGGCCGAGGTGAGCTTCTTGCGCGGGCGGGAGGCGGCCAGGTCATAGGCGAACTTCAGCACCCGGTCGGTGCCGTGGCGTGTCATCACTGTCTCCTGGATCACCACCTCCCGATCGGTGCCCTCGAACATCTTGCCCCCCACGCTGGAGTACTCGCCCTCGGTGTTCTCGCGCACCACGTAGAAGTCGATGTCGCCGGGCTCGCGGCCGGCCAGGGGGCTCTTGATACCCGGCAGCAGCCGGCAGGGGCGCAGGTTGACGTACTGGTCGAAGCGACGGCGGAACTGCAGCAGCGAGCCCCACAGCGAGATATGGTCGGGTACGGTGGCTGGCCATCCCACGGCGCCGTAGAAGATGGCGTCAACGTCCTCGAGGGTCTCGAACCAGTCGTCCGGCAGCATCTTGCCGTGCTCGGCGTAGTAGTCGCAGCTGGCAAAGTCGAAGTGCACTAGCTCGAGGTCGATGCCGAAGCGGGCGGCGGCGGTCTCCAGGGCGCGCAGCCCTTCGGGCATCACCTCCTTGCCGATGCCGTCGCCGGGAATTACCGCGATGCGTTGGGTCATACTGCTCTCCTCGTCATTCTGTTCGCGTCGTGAAGTAGTCGGTGAACGCCTCGAGTACCCGCTCGATGGCGCCGTCGTCGAGATCCCGGTGCACCACCAGGCGGGTCGCATAGAGCAGCTCGACGAGAATGTCGCGTTCGGCGAGCCAGGCGCGTAGGGGTGCGACGTGCGCCTCGGGCACCCGCAGGAAGACCATGTTGGTGGCCTGGGACTCCACCTCGAGTGCCGGCAGCGCACAGAGGCCTTCGGCCAGCCGCGCGGCGCGGCGGTGGTCCTCGGCGAGATCCGGGACGTGGTGATCCAGGGCATGGTGGCAGGCCGCGGCGATGATGCCGGACTGGCGCAGGCCACCGCCGAGCACCTTGCGCCAGCGCCGCGCCTCGTCGATCAGCGCCCTTGAACCCACCAGCACCGACCCCATCGGGGCGCCGAGTCCCTTGGAGAAGCACAGCGAGACGCTGTCGAAGGGGGCGCAGAGGGCCGCCAGCGGCGTGTCGGTGGCCACCGCCGCGTTGAACAGCCGGGCGCCATCGAGGTGCGTGGCCAGGCCGTGCTTCCGGGCCAGCTCGGTGGCCGCCTTCACGTAGTCGGCGTCGAGCACCTTGCCGCCGATGGTATTCTCCAGGGCCAGCAGGCGGGTGCGGGCGAAGTGGAAGTCGTTGGGCTTGATGGCGGCGCGAATGCGCTCGAGCGGCAGCGAGCCGTCGGCGGCGTGCTCCAACGGCTGGGGCTGGATGCCGCCCAGCACCGCCGCGCCGCCGCCCTCGTACTTGTAGGTATGGGCCTGCTGGCCGGCGATGTATTCGTCGCCGCGCTGGCAGTGGGCGAGCAGGGCGGCCAGGTTGCTCTGGGTCCCGGAGGGGAAGAGCAGGGCGGTATCCTTGCCGGCACGCTTGGCCACGGCGGCCTCGAAGCTCGCCACGCTGGGGTCGTCACCCCAGACGTCATCGCCCACCGGGGCGGTGTGCATGGCGTCGCGCATGGCAGGGGTGGGGCGGGTGACGGTGTCGCTGCGCAGATCGATCATGGGCGCCTCCTCCGGATGGCGGTGAATGGCAAATCAGTGGCGGTCGGGATGGGCCGGCGTGGCGCGTTCGGTGGGTTGCGCCGGCAGTCGGGCCAGCGGGTCCTGACGGAAGTAGCGAACGAGCAGCTGGAAGAGCGCCGGATAGGCCGCATCCAGCAGGTCCGGGGCGGTGAAGAAGGCTTCACAGCAGACCGCGAAACATTCGCCCGGGTGTGTCGCGGCGTAGTCGTCAATGGGCGTCTCTTC
>PWIZ01000312.1 GCA_003560175.1 Halomonas sp.
CGGCGGTGTCGCTTGCGTTGGCTAACACCGCCTGGGAGCCCTTCGGTCTCCATTCGCTCCGCAAAGCGTTGCTCCCACCAGAATCAACAGCCTCAGTGGCCACTTCCCACCAGAAGCAACGGCCTCGGCGGTGTGGTTGGCGGGATGCCTACATGTTCGGGTAGTTGGGCCCGCCGCCGCCCTCCGGTGCCACCCAGGTGATGTTCTGGGCCGGATCCTTGATGTCGCAGGTCTTGCAGTGCACGCAGTTCTGGAAGTTGATCTGGAACTGCGGCTTGCCGTCGTCGCCTTCGATCACCTCGTAGACCCCGGCCGGGCAGTAGCGTTGAGCCGGCTCGGCGTACTCGGGCAGATTGTCGCGGATCGGCAGCGCCGGGTCGGCCAGCTTCAGGTGGGAGGGCTGATCCTCCTCGTGGTTGGTGTTCGAGAGGAACACCGAGGAGAGCTTGTCGAAGGAGAGCTTGCCGTCTGGCTTGGGGTAGTCGATCTTCTCAAACTCGGCGGCGGGCTTGAGCGTGGCATGGTCCGGCGTGGTGTCGTGGACGTTGGGCAGCTTGCTGCCGAGCAGCTGGTTGAGGAAGTTGTAGGCGCCGCCACCCACGGTGCCGTACTTGTGGATCGCCGGGCCGAAGCTGGCGCTCTCCTTAAGCTCGGCATAGGCCCAGCTCGCCTCCCACTTCTCGGTGAAGGCGGTGAGCTCCTGGCCCCCCTCGTCGCCGCCGGCGATCGCCTCGAAGACCGCCTCGCCGGCCACCAGGCCGGACTTCATGGCGGTGTGCAGCCCCTTTATCTTGGAGAAGTTCAGGGTGCCGGCGTTGCAGCCGATCAGCAGGCCACCGGGAAAGGTCATCTTCGGCAGGCAGTTGAGGCCCCCCTTGGTGATGGCGCGGGCGCCGTAGGCGATGCGCTTGCCGCCCGTTAGGTGCTTGGCCAGCACCGGATGGTGCTTCATGCGCTGGAATTCATCGAAGGGCGACAGCCAGGGGTTCTGATAGGCCAGGTCCATGATCAGGCCCACCACCACCTGCTGATTCTCGGCGTGGTAGAGGAACCAGCCGCCGTGGGTGTGCTTGTCCAGCGGCCAGCCGGAGCCGTGCAGCACCAATCCGGGCTCGTGCTGTTCGGCGGGGATGTCCCACAGCTCCTTGAGGCCAATGCCGTAGTGCTGGGGATCCTTGCCCGCATCGAGGTCGTACTGCTGAATCAGTCGCTTGCCCAGGTGGCCGCGAGAGCCCTCGGCGAAGAGGGTGTACTTGGCGCGCAGCTCCATGCCCGGCATGTAGCTGTCCTTGGGCTGCCCCTTGGCACTGACGCCCATGTCACCGATCAGGATGCCTTTGACCACGCCATCCTCGACGATGGCCTCCTGGGCGGCGAAGCCGGGGAAGATCTCCACGCCCAGCCCCTCGGCCTGCTCGGCCAGCCAGCGTGACAGGTTAGCGGCGCTGATCACGTAACGGGTCTGATCACCGCCAGAGCGCCGGCCGCCGGTGTTGTGCATGGATTTGGGCACCAGGGCGTTGGGCAGCTTTTGGGCCTTGTCGGCATCCTTGAGCAGGTAGAGCTCATCGCGGGTCGCCGGGGTCGTCAACGGGGCGCCGCGCTCCTCCCAGTCGGGGAAGAGTTCGTCCAGGGCGCGGGGCTCAAACACGGCGCCGGAGAGGATATGGGCGCCCACCTCGGAGCCCTTCTCCACCACGCAGACGGTCAGCTCCTGCTCGGCCTCGCCCGCTTGCTGCATCAGTCGGCACGCCGCGGCCAGGCCCGAGGGCCCGGCACCGACGATGACCACATCGAAGTCCATTGAATCGCGTTCTACTTGTTCCACCTGGGTGTCCTCCCTCGCTTCGCCGCCGGTGGCTTGCCACCAACGTTGTAAGCAATTAAAACGGTCGTTTGCTTCTGGCCTGCCTCCATGATAGGCATAATAGCGGACTCAGGTCACCCCCTCGATGTGTTCGTGTCGACGAGGCGAGCGTCCAAACGGGGGATTGTTGCCAAGCCGCCCGCTATGGCACATTGACAGAGTTTTTCCATGCGGCGCCTATCAAACGCTCGCATGAAACATATAAGGGCATGCCGCGCCGTTCTATGCGGCCCGTTTCAGGACGGTGCGAATGGCAATGTCGCACCAGACATCAAGCGAGGACACCATGAAAGTACTCGTCGCGGTCAAACGCGTCACCGATTACAACGTCAAGATCCGGGTCAAGCCCGATCACTCCGATGTTGACCTCACCAACGTCAAGATGGCCATGAACCCCTTCTGCGAGATCGCCGTGGAGGAGGCGGTGCGCTTGAAGGAGCGCGGTGTGGCCACCGAGATCGTCGCCGTCACCATCGGTCCCAAGGCCGCCCAGGAGCAGCTGCGTACCGCCCTGGCGCTGGGAGCCGATCGCGCCATTCACGTCCAGACCGACGAGCGCGTCGAGTCTCTGGGGGCTGCCAGGGCGCTGGCCAAGCTGGTCGAAGATGAGCAGCCCGGCCTGGTGATTCTCGGCAAGCAGGCTATCGACACCGACAACAACCAGACCGGCCAGATGCTCGCCGCCCTGACCGGCCTGCCCCAGGGCACCTTCGCCTCCGAGGTGGTCGTGGAGGGCGACAAGCTCAAGGTCACCCGCGAGGTCGACGGCGGGCTGCAGACCGTCGAGCTGACGCTGCCCGCCATCGTCACCACCGACCTGCGTCTGAACGAGCCGCGCTACGCCAAGCTGCCCGACATCATGAAGGCCAAGAAGAAGCCGCTGGACGTCAAGACCCCTGAGGATCTCGGCATCGAGGTGGCCTCCAAGGTCAAGCTGCTTAAGGTCGAGCCGCCGGCCGAGCGCCAGGGTGGTGTCAAGGTGGGCTCCGTTGACGAGCTGATCGATAAACTCAAGAACGAAGCCAAAGTTCTTTAAAAATAGCGCTTTGTAATAGTGCTTTGTCATAGTGCTTTGAAAGGAGCGGATCTCATGAGCATCCTGGTACTCGCGGAACATCATGACGGGGCCCTGGCTGGTGCCACCGCCCATGTGGTTGCCGCAGCCAAGGCCATCGGTGGCGACATCCATGTGCTGGTGGCCGGCGAAAACGTCGGCGCCATCGCCGACGCCGCCGCGACACTCGACGGCGTTGCCAAGGTCAGGGTGGCCGACAATGCCGCCTACGCCCACCTGTTGGCCGAGCCCACCGCGGCGCTGATCGCAGAGCTGGCCGGCGATTACGATCACCTGCTGGCCTGCGCCTCCACCACCGGCAAGAACGTGCTGCCTCGCGTCGCCGCCCTCAAGGGCGTGGGGCAGATCTCCGAGATCATCGCCGTGGAGTCTCCGGACACCTTCAAGCGCCCGATCTACGCCGGCAACGCCATCGCCACCGTGCAGAGCGAGGACGCCCTCAAGGTGATCACCGTGCGCACCACCGGGTTCGATGCGGTGGGCGAGGGCGGCAGCGCTGCCATCGAGGCGGTGGATTTCGTCGCCGACAACGCCCAGTCCACCTTCGTCAAGGAGGAGCTGGCCAAGTCCGACCGTCCCGAGCTGGGCGCCGCCAAGGTGGTCGTCTCCGGTGGTCGTGGCATGGGCAACGGCGAGAACTTCAAGCTGCTTGACGGCATCGCCGACAAGCTGGGTGCGGCCATCGGCGCCTCGCGCGCCGCGGTGGACGCCGGCTTCGTGCCCAATGACATGCAGGTGGGCCAGACCGGCAAGATCGTCGCCCCGGACCTCTACATCGCCGTGGGCATCAGCGGGGCCATCCAACACCTGGCGGGCATGAAGGACTCCAAGGTGATCGTCGCCATCAACAAGGACGAGGAGGCGCCGATCTTTCAGGTGGCGGACTATGGCCTCGTCGCCGATCTCTTCGCGGCGCTGCCGGAGCTGGAAAGCAAGCTGTAGGAGTCAGGTGTTCAGCGACTACGCCATGGAGCCGGAGGCCTGGTCGTCGTCTCCATGTGAGCGCTGATCCTGCCAGGTAGTTAGGCAGTTAGGCAGTTGGCAGCGGGCCGCCCCCCAGGGGGTGGCCCGCTATCGTTTAAGGGTGTGGTACAAGAGGAGAGTCTCGAGGAGGAGGAGGGCTGATTGATAATTATTATCATTAGTGGCATCGTCATGCCGCTGTCGAACCTTTTTCGAACCCCAAGGGAGTCCATCTGTGGAGATATGCTCAAAGTCGCTGCTATGCGGTGCGGCCCTCTGTCTGCTGGTGCTGCCTGTGAGTGGTGATGAGCTGCTGCAGGAAGCGGGGCAAGCGCAACGTGCCCAGTCCGAGCTGCAGTCGCGCATCGATGACGCCGATGACGAGGTGCGTGAGCGACTCGAGGAGCTGCGTCGGCTGGAGCAGGAAACGCGCCGGCTGAGTGCCCGGCATGCCGAGCTGGCTCCGCGCCTCGAGCGTCAGACCGAGACCCTGGAGCGTCGTGAGGTCGCACTGGATACGTTAGCTGAGACCCGAGAAGCGCTGCCCAGCCTGCAGCATCGCCTGGTGGAGCGGCTGGCGCTCTGGGTCGACCAGGACCTGCCGTTTCTGACTGAAGAGCGCCGAGCCCGAGCGGCCAGTCTGGTGAACGGGGCGAGCGACCCCGATGCGTCGGCAGCCGAGCGGCTTGAGCGGATACTTGCCGCCTGGCGCGCCGAGCTCGACTATGGTCGCGAGTTTGACGCTTGGCGGGGCTACCTCGAGCAGGGCGAGAGGCGCCGAGAGGTGGAGTTTCTTCGCCTCGGCCGGGTTGGCCTCTACTACCTGACTCCCGATGGTCGCGAGGGTGGCGTCTGGCGGGTCGACGAGGCGCGCTGGGTGGCACTGGATGAGTCGGCGCGTCGCGAAGTACGCCACGGGCTGCGTATCGCCCGCGACCGGCGCGCCCCGACGCTGTTGCACCTGCCGGTCTCCATCGCCCTGGCTTCACCCTCGGTGGCTGGCAGGGAGGTGCAGCCATGAGTCGGTTGCGGAAAGGCAGCGCTGCGCTGCTCGCGGTACTGCTGCTGTCACTGAGTGGCCAGGCCTGGGCCCAGTCGCAGCCCCTGGAGACGCTGCGTGCCGAGCGGCAGGCAGCCGAGGCCCGGGATCTGGCTCGCCTGGAGGGATTGCTCGAGGACGGCGAGGCCCTCGAGACGGCTCTCGAGGCGGCCCGGGAGGAACACGCCGAGGCCGAGTCGCGCGATGCGGCCCTTGAGGCACGAGAGGGGGAGCTGGCCGAGCGGCGCGATGAGCTGGAAAACCGTCAGCGCGAGGCGGGCGATGACCTGGATGCGGTGCTGGGCGTGCTGGCGCGCCATAGCGGTGAGCTGCGCGACGCACTCGCCGACAGCTGGCTGACGGTAGGTGGCGCGGCCCTGCCGCCAAGACTGGACGATGCTGAGGTGCTGACCCGCGAACACCTGGAGACGCTGGCTGATGCGCTGATGGCGCTGACGGCCGAGAGCGGCCGTGCCGCAGGCTTTACCGCGCCGGTAGCGGACCCCAGCGGTGAGATTGCTGACCGAGAAGTGGTGCGCCTGGGCGATCTGGTCGCCTTCAGTGACGGCGCGCTGCTGCGTCGAGGCGCCGAGGAGGGGACCTTGGCCACTCTGGAGCAGACCCCGTCCGAGGTGACTCGTCGTCTCCTCGCCTTCCAGGCCGGCGAGAGCGAGACCCTGGCGCTGGATCCCTCCGGTGGCCAAGTGATCGCTGCGCTGACCCAGCGCCCCAGCCTGGTCGAGCGTTTCCACCAGGGTGGCGCCGTGGGCTATGTGGTGGTGGGGCTGGGAGGGCTCGGCCTGCTGGTGGCGCTTGTCCAGTATGGCTACCTGCTGAGGGTGAGCTGGGCCATGCGTCGTCAGCGCCGCCATCTGACACAGCTGAGCGCTGATAACCCCCTGGGGCGTGTCCTCAAGCGCTTCGAGTCGCTTGACGACGCGGTGCCTGAGGCGCTGGAGGCGCGCCTCGACGAGGCGGTGCTGGCCGAGCTGCCGCGCCTCGAACGTGGCCAGCCGCTGGTCAAGCTGCTCGCTGCGGTGTCACCGTTGCTGGGGCTGCTCGGTACCGTCACCGGCATGATTGTCACCTTCCAGGCCATCACGGTGTTCGGCACCGGCGATCCACAGCTGATGGCCGGCGGCATCAGCCAGGCGCTGGTGACCACCGTACTGGGGCTGATCACCGCGGTGCCGCTGCTCTTTGCTCACACGGCCCTGTCGGGTCGCAGCCGCTATCTGGCTGGCGTGGTGGAGGGGCAGGCCAGCGCGGCCCTGGCCGAGAGGCTGGAGCGTCGCGGGGCCCCGTCCGGTATGGCCCCAACAGGGAGCGATCATCGTGCTGCCGCTCTGGCTTGAACCCTTGGAGCAGCTGGTCGAGGCCGGTGGTGCCATCCTGGTGGTGATCGCCCTGGTGGCGACCCTGTTGTTCAGCCTGGCCCTGGAACGGGTGCTGTTCTTTCGTCTTACCTACCGCCGCGCACGGTGTGCACTGATCCGGCGCTGGGCCGCGCGGTCCGACCATCTAAGCTGGAGCGCCCTGACCCTGCGCGAGGTCTGGACCCGGCAGCTGATTGACCGGCTGCAGCGGCCGCTGCCCTGGCTCAAGCTGCTGGTGGCGCTCTGCCCCCTGCTGGGTCTGCTCGGGACCGTGACCGGCATGATTGCGGTGTTCGACAGTCTGGCGCTCACCGAGACCAGCCAGGCCCGTGCCATGGCCGACGGCGTGGCACGGGCGACCCTGCCCACCCTGGCCGGGATGGCGGTGGCCGTGGTCGGGCTACTCTTTACCAGCCGACTGGAACAGGTCATTCGGCGCGAGGATCAGCGGC
Organism: Halomonas sp.; assembly: GCA_003560175.1. Taxonomy (GTDB): domain Bacteria; phylum Pseudomonadota; class Gammaproteobacteria; order Pseudomonadales; family Halomonadaceae; genus Halomonas. The sequence continues at coordinate 6,773 of PWIZ01000312.1, forward strand.
TACATGACCGCCTGGCCCGGGCCCTGGAGGATTCCCATGCGTAGACGTCGCACGCTGGCTGCCGAAGGCGACGCCGGCGAGGTCAATCTGACGCCGATGCTCGATGTCGTCTTCATCATGCTGATCTTCTTCATCGTTACCACCAGCTTTGTCAAGGAGAGCGGGGTGGAGATTCAGCGCCCCGAATCCAGCGCGGCAAGCCCCCAGCCCGATGCGCAGCTGATGGTCGCCATCACCCCGGAAGGTGCCGTCTGGGTGGATGGCCGCCCGGTAGATGCCCATCGGGTCGGGGAGGAGGTGGCCGCCCTGGTCAGCGGCGACGGCGGCGTGGTGATCCAGGCCGACCGCGAGGCTACCACCGGCCTGCTGATCGAGGTGATGGATCGGCTGCGCAAGGCCGGTGTCGAGCAGGTTGCCGTGGCCGCGATGCGGAGTGCGCCATGACCCGTGTGCCGTTGTCGGCCCTGGGCGGCGCGGCGCTGGCGCTGCTGCTGTTCTGGCTGCTGGCCCTGCTGGTGTCGCCGCCGGAGGAGTCATTTGACGTGCTCGATGTCAGCATGTCCCTGAGCATGGTCGAGGCGCCCGAGCCGGTGCAGGAAGAGCCGGTGGAGCCCAGCGCCGAGCCTCCGCCCCCGGTCGATGCCAGCCCTCCGCCGCCGCCACCTGAGCCGCTACCGCCGCTGGAAAGCCCCATCGCCGTGCCGGAGCCCGAGCTGCCGCCGGAGCCGGTGGAAACGGTGGAGCTCGACAGCAGCCTGCCCGAGCTTGCCGAGGTGCAGCCTGAGCCGCCCCCCGAGCCGGCGCCGGAACCGCCGCCTCAGCTTGCACCCGCGCCCTCGTCTGAACCCGCGCCCGAGCCAGCCCCGCGGCCTTCGGCGCCATCTAGCGCCGAGCCGGCTCCGGCAGTCGATCAGGCCGAACAGGGTCCGGTGGATGTCGGCCGGATCGCGCCGACCCGGCGCGTGCCGCCGGAGTATCCGTCGCGCGCCCAGCGGCGGGGCCTCGAGGGCCATGTGGAGTTGCAGTTCCTGATCCGCCCCGACGGCAGCGTCGATCGCTCGTCCCTTCGCGTGATCGAGTCGCGGCCGCGCAACGTCTTCGACTCGGCTGCCGAGCAGGCCGTGGCGCGCTGGCAGTTCGAGCCTGCCAGCGGCGTGCGCCGGGCGCGGCAGCGCCTCGAGTTCCAGTTGAGGTGAGAACATGAGGATGCGAGCCGCGATATGTCTGATCGCCTGTCTCGGCCTGCTAATGGCTGCGACCGCCGCCGCCGAGACGCCCCCGCTGCCAGCCGACATCATCGCCGACCTGGAGCAGCTGCAGCATCAGTTGCATCAGGGGGAGCACGACAGGGTAGTCGAGCGCGCACGCGCACAGGCGCAGCGCCTGGAGGGCGGCAATGCCGCCGATCGCTGGGCCGGGGCGCTCTATCGCCAGCTGGCGGCGGGTGCCGAAGCCGGCGCGGGGCGGGGTGAAGCGGCCGCGGATCAGCTGCGCCAGGCACGCCGAGTTCAGGAGGTCCCGTCACGCCAGCGCGATCGCTGGCTGCGCGAGGAGGCGCGCTTGCGAATGGCGGAGGGGCAGATCGAAGAGGCGGTGACGCTGTGGCTCGATTGGCATGCGCGGCATAACGGCAGCGTTGACGACCGCTGGCGGCTGGCCCGTGCCCTGGCGGAGCTAGAGCGCTGGGAGGAGGCCGCCCGCTGGGTCGAGCGGGCCCTGGCCGATGACACGGCCCCCGACGCGCGCCGCCAGGCACTGGCTGCCGCCGTGTTCCAACGTGCCGAGCGGGGCGCGCAGGCGCTGCCCAGGCTCGAGGCTGCCCTTGGTGCCCAGGCAGAGCCCGCCGCGTGGCGGCGTGCTGCCGCTCTGGCCCAGGGGCTAGGTGAGCTGGAGCGAGCGGCCGCCATCTGGGAAGCCGGTTGGCGGCGGGGTGCGCTGAGTGAAGGCGCGGATCTGCGCCAGCGTATCGAGCTGCACCTGATGGCGGGAACACCGGCCCGCGCCGCGGAGTATCTCGAGGTGGCGCTGGCGGATAGAGCCTTGCCCGACATCCTGGACAACCGGCGCCTGCTGGCGCGGGCCTGGGAGGAGGCCCGCGACCGCGGGCGGGCGCTCGACGCCTGGGGGGAGGTGGCCCGGCGCAGCGAGGAGGGCGGCGATTGGCGGCGCCTGGCGCTGCTGGCACACGCTTGGGGGCGGGTGGAGCTGGCCCAGGAAGCCATGCGGCAGGCCCAGGCGTACGGGAGCCAGTAGGCCGCGCGCTGGCTTTCCACCCGTTAACTGACTAGGCGCTGAGCCTCACAGGTCGAGGTCGGTCCAGACCGGGGCATGGTCGGATGGCTTCTCCATGCCGCGCAGCTCGTAGTCGATGCCGGCATCCACCACCCGCTTGGCCAGGGGTGCGGTGACCAGGATATGGTCGATGCGCAGGCCGCGCTTCGGCTCGCGGTCGAAGCCCCTGGAGCGGTAGTCGAACCAGCTGAAGCGGTCGTCCACCGCCGGGTAGCGCACC
>PWIZ01000340.1 GCA_003560175.1 Halomonas sp.
ACGGTGCGCTCGTCCAGGGCGGTGACGCTCTCCACGTCGGCGTAGTAGGCGCCATAGAAGGGGTTGCCCTGCTCGGTAAGCAGCTCGAAGCTGTAGACGACATCATGGGCGGTGACCGGCTCGCCGTCCTGGAAGCGCGCCTCGGGGCGCAGGTCGAACTCGATCCAGGTGCGCTCGGGGTCCAGGCGCATGCCCTCGGCGAGCAGGCCGTAGACCGAGAAGGGCTCGCCCGGGTTGCCCTCCACCAGGGTGTCGTAGATCTCGAAGAGCCCCGCTGCCGGGGTGCCGCGAATGATGAAGGGGTTGGTGGAGTCGAAGCTACCGCCCACCGCCGCCTGGGTCAGGGTGCCGCCGCTTGGCGCCTCGGGATTGACGTGGGGGAAGTGGGCAAAGCCTTCCGGTAGTTCCGGCTCGTCATACAGCGCCAGCCCATGAACGGTAGGCACCTCGACGGACGAGGCTGCCGCTGCCTGGGTGGTCCAGAGGACGGCTGTCAGGGCGATCGGTAGCAGGCAAGCCGTGGCGGCACGAACGGCCGGTGCAGGGCGGCGCGGGGCTTGGGGCATCGGCGACATCCTTGGTCGGTGGCGGCCGGCCCTCGCTGGGACCGGTATCAATCGGCCAATAAGTTGTCAGGCCCTTGGCGGCTTGGCAAGCGTTCCCGACACCCCTCCTGCCTCGACTAGCGGTAGGCGAGGCTCTGGCGGGGCAGGTCGATCACCTGGCCCGGCTGAAGCACGTCGCCGTTCAGGTCGTTGACCTGACGAATCTGAGAGACGCTGACGCCCTGGCGGGAGGCGATCGCCGAAAGACTGTCGCCGCTCTGCACCACGTAGCTGCCTTCGCCGCTGCCGGACGGCGAGGAGGGCGTTTCCAGGCGGGCCATCAGGGTGTCGGCGCGGTCGATGGGTACCAGCAGGACCCGCGCCTGACCGGGGTGAGCGGTGCCGTTACTGAGGGCGGGATTGAGCGCGGCCAGCTCACCACGGCTGGCGCCGGAGAGGCGGGCGGCTTCGTCCAGGCCAAGCGGGCGGTAGACGGGGATCTTGGCAAAGGCCGGCGCGTCCTCGATGTCGGGAAGGGCGACCTGGTATTTGTCAGGATCGTTGATGATGGCGGAGATAGCCTTGAGCTTGGGGACGTAGTTCATGGTCTCCCGGGGCAGGCTGAGGCTCCAGTAGTCACCACCGTTGCCGCTGGAGGCGGCGTTGCGGCGCGCCCGGTTCACGGTGCCGGCGCCGGCGTTATAGGCGGCCAGCGACAGCTCCAGGTCGCCCTCGTACCACTGGTCGGCCTGCAGCTCGATGTAATCCAGGGCGGCGCGGGTCGAGGCCACCACGTCGAGGCGGCCATCGTAGCCGCGTGCTCGACGCAGGCCCAGGGCGTCGCCGGTGCCGGGCATGAATTGCCAGAGGCCGGCGGCGCCACGATGGCTGCGGGCGGTGGGGTCGAAGGAGCTCTCCACAAAGGGGATCAGGGCGATCTCGCCGGGCAGGCCGCGCTCCTCGACCTGCTCGACGATCCACGCCAGCCACGGGCGGGCACGTTCGGTGATCTCGACGATGTTGTGGGGGCTTGCGCGGTAGTGGTCGATCCACTGCTGGACCCGCGGTTCGTCCAGGCTATCCTGCCACTGGAGGCTGGCGCGCAGCCGGCTCCAGGCGTCGCGCGGTTCCAAGGCCAAGGCATCCCAGAAGTGCTGCTCGGCCGGCAATCGAACGGCCTGAGTCGTGGACGGTGAGGCGAACTGGGCGTTCTTGCGCTGCTCGGAGCTGAGCGTGGCGGCCTGGCTGTAGACGCCGCTGGCTAGCAGCGAGCCGATCAGTGCAGCGATGCTGGTAAAACCGATCAGCATGCGTCGTTTCGTATGGTAGGTCATCCGCAAGAATTCCTCCTGGTCGTGTGCGGTCCCGCCGACAGCGGGAAAAACCGCATGACGTCCAATCGGGGCAAGGTCAAAAACTGTCTTTCCAGCTGCGCAGCGTGGCAAGGGTGTCCACGTCGCTGCTGGTGTCACCATGGGCCGAAGCGGCCTGGCGTACGCCGGCATCGTGACAGCGCAGGAAAGGATTGATGCGCTTTTCACGGGTCAGAGAACTCGGCAGCGTTGGGCGGTCGAGCTCTCTGGCGCGCTGGCACTCTTCCATTGCCGTGGTCACATCCGGATTGTGGGGATCCGCGGCCAACGCGAAGCGCAGGTTGGCCACAGTGTATTCGTGGGCGGCGAACACCAGACTGTCGTCGGGCAGCGCCGCCAGCTTGCCGAGGGAGTCGTGCATCTGTTCGGGGGTGCCCTCGAACAGCCTACCGCAGCCGGCGCTGAAGAGGGCGTCACCGCAAAACAGCAGCGGCGGAATACCCGCGGTGAAGAAGGCGATATGATCAAGGGTGTGCCCCGGCACCTCAAACACCTCGAACAAGCGTCCCATGGCGCGGAATTCGTCACCCTGGCCGACTCGTTCGTCGATGCCGGCGATCTCGGGATTGTGGGGGCCGATGACCCGTGGCGAATAGCGCTCGACCAGGGTCGCCAGGCCGCCGGTGTGATCCTGGTGGTGGTGGGTGATCAGCACCGTGGAGAGGGTCAGTCCCTCACGTTCGATCAGCTCGACCACCGGGGCCGCATCACCCGGGTCGACCACGCAGATGTCGGAACTCGTATCCTGGCGCAGGAGCCAGATATAGTTGTCGCCAAACGCGGGTATCGGTGTCACGCTCAACATGGTCAAGGCGTCCTGAATGGGCATGAACGGGTCGCAAAATCCGCCCAGAATGGAGGAGCCTGCTGTCGATGTCAATTTCCCCCTCGGTTTCGTCTCTTGCCGCGCTGGTGCGCGAGGGCCGTCGCTTCTGGGCCACCCCCGGGGGCCAGGCGGTTCGCCAGGCCGAGCGCGCCTGCCTGGGGCCGGCCTGTGAGCGGCTGTTCGGCGTTCACAGCCTCGAGCTCGGCCTGGGTGGGGCACTGGCGGACATGTGCCCGGTGCGCCACCCCATGGCCTGGGCCCCGACCCGGGAACTGGCGGAACACTCGGCCACCCTGGTCTGCTCCCCGGAGACGCTGCCCCTGCCCGATGGCTGTCTGAATCTGGTGGTGATCCATCACCTGCTGGAGGTGGCACCCGACCCCCATCGTACGCTGCAGGAGGCTGCCCGAGTGACCCGTGATGACGGGCGGCTGATCATCTTCGGCTGGATGCCGTTCTCGGCGGGGGGGCTGCCCCGGGTGCTGCCCGGTCGTCGGCGGCGCCTGCCCTGGTGCGGCCACTGGCGTACCCCGGCACGCCTGCGCGACTGGCTGACATTTGTGGACTTCGAGATCGAGCGGGTAGACTACTGCGGCTTTCATCTTCCCGGCACGCTTCCCTGCAATGCGGCCCTGGAGACCCTCGGGCGGCGGCACAACCTGCCGCTGGGCGACAGCTTCATGATTCAGGCGACCCGACGCCCACAGCTGGCGCAGAGCCGGGGATCGCGGCTTGGCTTCGCCAGGCCTATCGGCGGTTCCGCCCTGGGCGCCACCCGTTTGGGCCAGTCGCGGTTCCCGTCCGAGCCACACCATCCCAACGATCAGAAAAGGGTGACAGAGGTTGACTGAGACGCTGACTGAGAAGGTTGCCGAGGCAGGGGCCGATGCCCTGCCCGAGGTGGTGATCTATACCGACGGCGCCTGCCGCGGCAACCCCGGCCCCGGCGGCTGGGGCGCTCTGCTCAAGAGCGGACAGCACGACAAGACCTTGAACGGCTTTGAGGCCCGCACCACCAACAACCGGATGGAGCTGATGGCGGCGATCATGTCGCTACGCGAGCTCAAGCGCCCCTGCCGCGTCCAGCTGTGGACCGACTCCGAGTACCTGCGTCGCGGCATCACCGAGTGGATCCACAACTGGGTCAAGCGCGGCTGGAAGACGGCCGGCAAGCAGCCGGTGAAGAATGCCGAACTGTGGCGCGAGCTGCTCGAGGAGACCCACCGGCACCAGATCGAGTGGCACTGGGTCAAGGGACATAGCGGGCACCCCGGCAACGAGCGTGCCGACCAGCTGGCCAATGAGGCCATCGATGAGGCTCGCACCCGAGCCTGAGCCGGTCGACGTTGCCATTCTTCTGATCAAGCCTCAACGAGGCTCTCGGCTACCTGTGGGAGATCGGCTTCGCCGAGCGAATAGTGCCGCAGGCGCCCCCCCTTTTTTTTATCTTGAGGCAGAGAGTTCGCCATGCGTCAGATCATTCTCGATACCGAGACCACCGGCATCGATCCCCGGGAAGGCCATCGCCTGATCGAGATCGGGGCGGTGGAGATGGTCAACCGCCGGCTCACCGGCAACACCTATCACCAGTACATCAACCCCGAGCGGGAGATCGAGGCCGAGGCCATCGGGGTGCACGGCATCACCGACGAGCGGGTGGCGGGCGAGCCGCTGTTTGCCGCGATTGCCGATGATTTCTGGGCCTTCATTGAAGGGGCCGAACTGGTTATCCATAACGCCCCCTTCGACGTCGGTTTCATCGACCACGAGTTAGAACGGCTCAACCGGGCGCGCGGTGAGCCGCACCTGGGACCGGTGGCGGCGCACTGCCGGATTCTCGACACCTTGGTGATGGCTCGGGACAAGCATCCTGGCCAACGCAACAGCCTCGACGCCTTGTGCAAGCGCTACGAGATCGACAACGGCCACCGGGTGCTGCACGGGGCCCTGCTGGACGCCGAGATCCTCGCCGATGTCTATCTGGCGATGACCGGCGGCCAGACCGCGCTCTCCCTGGACGCCTCCGGCGTGGGAGATGACGGTGTGGCTGGCAGTGGCGGGATGGCGATTCGCCGTCTCACCCTGACACCGGGAAGCCTGACGGTGCTCTCCCCCAGCGAGCAGGAGTTGGCCGCTCATCGCGCCAAGCTGTCGCACATCCGTGAGGCGGCCGGGGAGTGTCACTGGGATCGAATGGGCGAGGGAGTGCCACACTGATGCTGCGCCGTGAGCTGCCCCTACAGGCGGCCGCAGGGCGGGTCATTCGCCTGGCCGAGGGCCGCATCGCGCCGGGTCCGGACGGTGACCTGCTGCAGCCGACGCAGCCCTGGACGACGGCGATGCAGCCGATCTGTTACTGGAATGACGAGCCGGTGGCGCTGTCGCTGGAGGCGGCGCCAGATGAGGGCTGGCAGGATGGTCGCGGCTGGCTCGCGGCGCTCCCCGAGTCGCGCTTCGCCCTGCTCTCCACTGCCCTGCAGGTGGGTGCCTGGTTGCGCGATCACCGCTTCTGTGGCCGCTGCGGCGCCCCGGCCGAGCGTCTCGACGCCGAGTTCGCCATGCACTGCCACGGCTGCGGCCACCGCAACTATCCGCGCATCTCGCCGTGTATCATCACGCTGGTGACCCATGGTGATTCACTGCTGCTGGCGCGCAGTCCGCGCTTTCCGCCGCGGCGCTATTCGACCCTGGCCGGCTTTATCGAGCCCGGCGAGTCCGCCGAGGAGGCGGTGCGCCGCGAGGTCTTCGAGGAGGTGGGGCTGCAGGTGGGCAGGATTCGCTACTTTCGCAGCCAGGCCTGGCCCTTTCCCCACTCACTGATGCTGGGGTTCTTCGCCGAGGCGGCCAGCCGGCGGATTCGTATCGATGGCTTGGAGATCGCCGATGCCGCCTGGTACTCGCCGCGGCGTCTGCCGTCGCTACCGCCGCTCTATTCGATTTCGAGAGCGCTGATCGAGACACACCTGGCCGAGGTGGCAGCGCGCTAGCGTCAGAAGGCTCGAAGCGTAAGGCCATAAAAGCCTTCGGGCCGCCTGCTGGCGGCCCGAAGGGAGTGAGTCCTGCAGCAAGGCTCAGCCAGAGGGGAACAGGCTGGTCAGTTTGGTGGCCAGCATGACGTTGCCGGTGGCCTTGAGCTTGCCGGTCATGAAGGCGGTCATGCCTTTGATCTCGCCGTCCATGATCCCCTTGAGGGTATCGGTGCTCATGCTCAGGCTGACGGAGGGATCGTCATGCTCGCCCTCCTGAACCTGCAGGGTTCCGTCCTTGATCACTAGGTAGTGGCTGCCGGCATCGCTGAAGTGAAACTGGAAGATATCATCCATGTCCTGGGCGGACTGGGCGTCGAAACGGGACTGCAGTTTATCGAGGGTAGAGAGACTCATCGGGGCTCCTGGCAGGATAGGACTGAAGGTTGCCACTCAGGTTATTTCAAACGATTGTTTCATTCAAGCGCCCTGACGCCATTGACGGCGCCTCGGCCGTCAGCTCGACTATCAAGCAAGTCGATTATCAAGAGAGGCACGGACGTGAACAGTAGCCCAAACATGGACAGGAGAGATTCATGAGTGATTGGTTTGCCGATTTCGGCATGTTTCTGGCTCAGCTGGTGAGCCTGGTGGTGATCATCGCCCTGGCGGTGGCGCTGGTGGCCCGGCTGCGCGGGGAGGCGACGGATCGCACCCGGCTGCGCCTCGATGAGCTCAACGACACCCGGGACTACCGCCGTCGGCGCCTGACCCTGGCCGCCAGTGAACCCGGGGCACGCAAGCGCCTCATCAAGGGGTTTCGCCGCGAGGACAAGGTCCGCGACAAGACGGGGCGCAAGGAGGAAGCGGGGCGGGGAGCCATTGCCTGGGTGATCGACTTCCACGGTGATATTCGTGCCAGCGCCACCGGCCGGCTGGCCGAAGAGGTCTCGGCACTGATCGATGCCGCCGACAAGGGCGACGAGGTGATCGTGCGGCTGGAGTCGGCCGGCGGCCTGGTTCATGCCTACGGGTTGGCGGCCGCCGAACTCGACCGCCTGCGCGAGGCGGGTCTCAGGACCACGGTGTGCGTGGACAAGGTGGCCGCCAGCGGTGGCTACCTGATGGCCTGCGGCGCCGATCAGCTCCGCGCGGCGCCCCTGGCGGTGGTGGGCTCCATCGGCGTGGTGGCCCAGATCCCCAACGTGCACCGTTTGCTCAAGCGCCATGACATCGATGTGGAGGTGCTGACCGCCGGACGCTACAAGCGCACCCTCACCGTGCTTGGCGAGAACACCGAAGAAGGGCGGGAGAAGTTCGTCGATGAGCTGGAGAGCGTCCACGAACTGTTCAAGCGGCATGTGGCCGAGCGTCGCCCGGCGCTGAATATCGAGGCTGTGGCTACCGGGGAAACCTGGTATGGCCGTGAAGCCCTTGAGCAGGGGCTGGTGGATGCCCTGGGCACCAGCGAGGCCTACCTGATGGAGCGCATGAAGGAGTCGAGGGTGATACGGCTACGTCTGGAACCCCGCCGCCGCCTGGCGGATCGGGTAGGCGCGGCGGTCTCTGTCGGGGTGGAGCGAGCGCTGGAGAAGGGACTCGAGGTGCTGGAACAGAGCCCGTTGCGCCGGCGCTAGTCGGCCAGACCCAGCTGGCCGAGGGCCTCGATGATCGTCTTGGCGCTGTCGCCTTGCCAGGAGTAGTAGATGGTCTGGGAGGCCCGCCGTGTGCTGACCAAGTTCTCCCGGCGCAGGATCGCCAGATGCTGGGAGAGGGCCGACTGACTGAGGGTGAGCCGGCTATTGAGCTCGGTCACCGAGAGCTCCTGACCGTCGAGCAGGCAGAGGATGCGCAGCCGATTGTCATTGGCCATCGCCTTGAGAAGCGCCGTGGCCCGGTCGATACCAGCGTCGCCTTCGGTGAGAAGGCGCACTGAGGTGCTGTTGGAATTGTCCATGTCGATTCCTCGCGCTGGTCAAGCCATACTGCCCGCTTCGTGGCGAGCGGGCTTTCCTCATTTAGCACTTCATTAAAGCATAGACCAGATCACCGAATGCGGCAGAGTACCCGTCCGCGTTGAGATAGGGTTGGCAACGAGCCATGTTGTTGACAATGCCCCCCTTGGATCTCTCCACCTTTTGTCGAAAGTTAGCCTATCGTATGAGGGCAGCGCCGGCTCAGTGCATTACAGTGTCAACAATTATTCGATGCCACTGACCTGCTACAGGACGATCATGAGCACTTACACCAACGAATTTCGCCGCTCCATCGAGCAGCCCGAGAGCTTCTGGGCCGAGCAGGCTCGTCGCATACCCTGGTTCAAGGCACCTACCCAGATTCTCCACTACGACGAGGCCAACCACGCGCGCTGGTTTGCCGATGGAGAACTGAACATCTGTCATGCGGCGCTGGACCACCATGTGGAGCAGGGCCGCGGCGACCAGCCGGCGATCTTCTGGGACTCCCCGGTGACCGATAGCAAGCGCACCCTGACCTATCGCGAGATGCGCGACCAGGTCGCCAGTTGCGCGGGTGCCCTCAAGGGCCTGGGGGTGGAGAAGGGCGACCGCGTAGTGATCTACATGCCCATGGTGCCCGAGGCGCTGGTGGCCATGTACGCCTGCGCGCGCCTGGGCGCCGTGCACTCCGTGGTGTTCGGTGGCTTTGCTCCCCATGAGCTCGCCGTGCGCATCGAGGACGCCACGCCCAAGGTGGTGGTGGCCGCTTCCTGCGGGGTCGAGGGCACCAAGGTGTTGCCCTACAAGGGCATCATCGACTCGGCCGTCGAGCAGAGCAGCCACAAGCCCGATGCCTGCGTGATCTTCCAGCGCGAGCAGTACACCGCCGAGCTGGGCGAACGCGACCACGACTGGGCGACTCTGGTGGCTCAGGCCGAGCCCGCCGACTGCGTGCCGGTGAAGGGCACCGATCCGCTCTACGTGCTCTACACCTCCGGCACCACCGGCAAGCCCAAGGGCGTGGTTCGCGACACCGGCGGTTATGCGGTGGCACTGGCCTACTCCATGGACGTCATCTACGACGTGGCGCCCGGTGAGGTCTTCTTCTCGGCCTCGGACGTCGGCTGGGTGGTGGGTCACTCCTATATCGTCTATGCGCCGCTGCTGCGCGGGGCCACCAGCGTGGTCTACGAGGGCAAGCCGGTGAAGACCCCGGATGCCGGCGCCTTCTGGCGACTGATCAGCGAGTACCAGGTGAAGAGCTTCTTCACCGCGCCGACGGCGTTCCGGGCCATCAAGAAGGAGGACCCGGAAGGCAAGCACCTCGAGCAGTACGACATCTCCTGCATGAAGGCGCTGTTCCTGGCCGGAGAGCGCCTCGACCCGCCGACCTTCCACTGGCTGGACGATCTGCTCGAGGTGCCGGGGATCGACCACTGGTGGCAGACTGAGTCCGGCTGGCCCATCGCCGCCAACCTGCATGGCCTTGAGCCGATGCCCACCAAGGCAGGCAGTGCCACCGTGCCGGTGCCGGGCTTCGACGTGCAGATCCTCGACCGCGAGGGTGAGCAGATGGGGCCGATGGAGCAGG
>PWIZ01000171.1 GCA_003560175.1 Halomonas sp.
CTGTAGTGGACGCGCAGATCATCGACGTAGTCGGTCACGGTGAACTCCACGTCAAGACTGTCGGGATTGCGCACCACCGTGCCTTCTCTGACCATGCCGCCGGCGCGAATCTGGCGTTCGATCGGCGCTTCGCCCGCGGCGATCTGCACGGGACTGAAGAAGAGGTTGATGTTGGCACGCAGGGCATAGAGTGTCAGGCCCACGGCAATAGCCGCCAGGGCGACCAACCCCAGGATCACATACAGTTTCTGCTTGCGCTTCGGTGTCAGGCTAAGTGTCATGACGATCCCCACCCGTTTGATGTGAAACTCCAGCCATCCCGCCCGGGTTGGCACCCTGACGATTCTCGCGTCGTACCCGGCGCTGCAAGTTGCGCAGCAGCAGGCGGCGCTCGGCGCGGGCGTGCAGGACGATGCCGACGAGCAGTCCGGCGGTCGACGCCCAGGCGGCCCAGACGTAGGGAGCGTGGCCCCCCATGGCGATAAATTCGTTGAAGGACTCGAAGGCCATCAGCGCTCCTCCCCGATCAGTTCACGCACCCAGCGCTTGTTGGACTCGCGGCGCAGGATCTCGCTGCGGGTGCGCATCAGGGTCAGGGCGATAAAGAAGCTGTAGAAGCCCAACACCATGATCAACAACGGTGCCCACATCTCCATGGGCATGGCGGCGCGACCGGTGATGGTGAAGGTGGCCGGCTGGTGCAGGGTGTACCACCAGTCCACCGAATACTTGATGATCGGGATATTGATAACCCCCACCATGGCCAGCACCGAGGCCGCCCGGGAGGCGCTGTCGCGGCTCGTGAAAGCGCCGCGCAGGGCAATCACCCCGAGGTAAAGAAATAGCAGGATCAGCATCGAGGTGAGGCGCGCATCCCACATCCACCAGGTGCCCCAGGTGGGCACACCCCACACCGCGCCGGAGAACAGGGACACGAAGGTCATGGCCGCCCCCAGCGGTGCCATCATGGCGGCGGCCATATCGGCGATCTTGATCTTCCAGACCATGTAGACCAGCCCGGCCACCGCCATGGAGACGAAGATCGACTGGGCCAGGAAGGCCGCCGGCACATGCACATAGATGATGCGAAAGCTGTTGCCCTGCTGGTAGTCGGCGGGGGCAAAGGCCAGGCCCCAGACGCTGCCGACCAGAAGCAGGACGGCGGCGGCAACCCAGAAGACAGGCTGCAGTCTAGCGCTGATGGCATAGAACCACTTGGGGGAACGCAGCTTGTTAATAAAGGCCCACATGCCTCTCCACCTCTCAACCGTTGATACTGATACGCAGCGATGCCGCAATGGCCCAGGGCGCCAGCATCAGCGCCAGGGCCAACAGGGCACCCAGAATGGCCAGGTGGGCCATGGCCCCGTCACCGAGGATCGCCGCCTGTACGGCGCCGGCGCCGAAGATCAGCACCGGAATATAGAGCGGCAGCACCAACAGCGACAGCAGCACGCCGCCCCGGGAGAGCCCCACGGTCAGCGCCGCGCCGATGGCACCGATCAGGCTCAGGCTGGCCGTGCCCAGCGCCAGCGAGAGCGCCAATATCAGGTAGCTGCCGGCGGGCAGTGAGAGCATGATACCCAGCACAGGTGCCATCAGCGCCAGGGGCAGGCCGGTCAGCAGCCAGTGAACCGCCACCTTGGCCATCACCAGCATGGGCAGCGACTGCGGGGTCAGCAGCAGCTGCTCCAGAGAACCGTCGTCGTAATCCCCGCGAAACAGACTGTCCAGGGAAAGCAGCGCCGCCAGCAGTGCCGCCACCCACAAAAGGCCCGGCGCAATAGTCGCGAGCAGCTGCGGATCCGGCGAGATACCGATCGGGAACAGGGTAATCACCAGCGCAAAGAACACCAGGGGATTGAGCACTTCGCTGCGCCGGCGCATCAGCAGCGTCAGGTCCCGCCTCAGGGTCGCCCAGAGTGCGACCGCCAGACCGCCGCCGGGTTCCCGCCGCGATACACTGCGATCATCATTGACGGACAGGTGAGACTCAGAACCCGACATGAGGCTGCCCTCCTCTACCCAGATGCACGCGGCGCAGCTTGTCGGTATTCCTCAGCTCATGGTGGGTGGTGACCAGCACGCAGCCGCCTGCGCGAGCATGCACGATCAGCCGTTCCTCCAGCGCCGCCACGCCGTCGCGGTCGATGGCGGTGAAGGGCTCGTCAAGCACCCAGAGAGGCCGCGGCGTCAGCTCAAGGCGAGCCAGCGCCACCCGGCGCTGCTGCCCGGCCGACAGCTGCCCGGCCGGCACGTCCTCGAAGCCCACCAGCCCCACCGACTCCAGCGCCGCCAGGCGTGCCGCCTCATTGTCGCGCTCGCCGGCCAGGGCCTGATACCAGGTCAGGTTCTCCAACGGCGTCAGGGCGCCCTTCACCCCCGGCGCGTGACCTAGATAAAGCAGACTTTCGAGGAAGGCCTGGCGAGCGTCACGCATCGGTATGCCGTTCCAGAACAGCTCGCCCTGGTAGTCGGCCAGCTGACCGGAGAGGATCTTCAACAGAGTGGTCTTGCCGCTACCGTTGGGCCCTTCGATCCGGACAATCTCGCCGGCCTGGATGTCCAGGTCGAGGTCCTCGAAGAGCCAGCGATCATCCCGTTCGCAGGCCAGCTTTCGGGCTTGCAGGCTCAGGCTCAAGGCGCACTCCGGGATGAGTAATTTGGCTCGAGACTCTACACGGAAAGCACTATTACTGCCAGATTCTCGGCTGCGTCAGCCGGTCGCGGTTGACCCGCGTCAAACCTTGCGACGATGGTCTCCCCTTGCGTGATCGGCCGCCCCTGCTATCCTTGCCAAGTACTGTATATCTCGACAGTAAACAGTCAGCGAGGCTGACGACAGGAGGCTCATGCCATGCCCGAGGTCAACGCCCAGTTTCTTCTTCGCCGCCCCAACCTTCCCCTGGCCGAGGCCTGGGCGCTCCTCGATGGACCGGACTCGGCCGACGAGCGCCTCGTCGAGGTGCCTCTGCTCGGCAACGTCGCGGCGGGACGCCCCATGGAAGCCTGCCCGGACGTCTCCACCATAAGGGTGCCCAGCAGCATGGTGCGCCGTAATACCTATGCCCTGCGGGTGCGCGGCGACTCCATGATCGATTGCAACATCTTCGACGGGGATGTGATCATCATAGAGCGTCAAGAGAGCGCCGAGAACGGCGAAACCGCCGTGGTGATGATCAACAATCAGGAGGTCACCCTGAAGAAGCTCTATATCGACCGGGCCGGCGTGCGCCTGCAGCCAGCCAACGAACGCATGGCGCCAATCTTCCTGAAGAACAGTGACATTCAGGTACTGGGACTGGTGATGGGCGTGGTGCGCCGGGAGGCGCTGGCCGCCTGATGCGCTACCCCGCCCCCGACCTGCCCACCGGCACATGGCAGGAGAGCGAGCTGGAGGTGGAGAAGAGCCGCTTCATTACCTGGCTGTGCTACGCCCCCGACCCGGCCACCTTCGAGACCCTGCTGACCGAAGCCCGACGACGCCACCCCGGTGCCAGCCACCACTGCAGCGCCTTCATCGCTGGTCCGCCCGGGGAACAGACCGCCATCGGGTTCTCGGACGACGGCGAACCCGGCGGCACCGCCGGACGGCCCATGTATCGTGTGCTCGAGGGTTCCGGGATCGGCCAGGTGGGCTGCGTGGTGACGCGCTACTTTGGCGGCACCAAACTGGGCACCGGCGGCCTGGCCCGGGCCTATGCCCAGGCCGTGGCCCAGGGCCTGGAGTCCCTGCCGCGTCGCCAGGTGGTGGAGCGCACCTCGCTGCAGCTCAAGGTCGACTTCGCCGGCGAGGCCGAGGCGCGCGCCTGGCTGGGCGAGCATGATGTTCCCGTGGAGGCCGCCGACTACGACGTCGAAGGGGTCACCCTCACCGCCGGCTGGCCCAGCGACATGCCCGTCGACCTCGGCGAACTCGAATCGCGACTGCGCGGCAGGTTGACCCTGCTCGAGAGCTGAATCACCAGAGCTGAATCACCAGAGCTGAATCACCGGCGAGCCTGAAACGCAGCAGGGGCGCTCCGAAGAGCGCCCCTGCTGTAGAGGATAGCAAGCCACTGGCTCAACCCAGGTACTTGATCATCACCCCCGCGGCCACCGCCGAGCCGATCACGCCGGCCACGTTGGGCCCCATGGCGTGCATCAGCAGGAAGTTGTGGGGGTTGGACTCCAGCCCCACCTTGTTGGCCACCCTTGCTGCCATGGGCACCGCGGAGACGCCGGCAGCGCCGATCAGCGGGTTGATCGGCATCTTGCTCATCACGTTCATCAACTTGGCCATGAGGATGCCGGCGGCGGTGCCGATGGCGAAGGCCACCATGCCCAGCGCCATGATGCCGAGCGTCTCCAGCGCCAGGAAGCTCTCGGCCATCAGCCGCGAGCCCACGGCCAGGCCCAGCACGATGGTGACAATATTGATCAGGGCGTTCTGGGCGGTGTCGGTCAGGCGCTCCACCACGCCACACTCGCGCATCAGGTTGCCGAAACAAAACATCCCCAGCAGCGGCGCGGCATCCGGCAGGAAGAGCGCCACCAGCATCAGCAGCGCCAGCGGAAAGACGATCTTCTCGAGCTTCGACACCGGACGCAGCTGGGTCATGGTGATCTCACGCTCACGCTTCGTGGTGAGCAGCTTCATGATCGGTGGCTGAATCATCGGCACCAGCGCCATGTAGGCATAGGCAGCCACGGCGATCGCCCCCAGCAGCTCCGGCGCCAGCACGCTCGACACATAGATCGAGGTGGGACCGTCGGCACCACCGATGATACCGATGGCGGCAGACTGCTCGAGCGAGAAGTCCATCCAGCCCATGGCCGACATGCCCACCGCGCCGAACAGGGTGGCGAAGATGCCAAACTGAGCGGCCGCGCCCAGGAACAGGGTGCGCGGATTGGCCAGCAGCGGGCCGAAATCGGTCATCGCCCCTACGCCCATGAAGATGATTAGCGGCGCGATACCCGAGGCAACGGCGACCTGGTAGAAGGTGTAGAGCAGACCGTCACCGTAGCCGACGTTCATGGCCACGTCCTTGGCGGCACGCAGCTGATCCGGCGAAGCACCGTTGTCGACCAGCGCCTTGAGGGTGGCGCGCCACGCCTCCTGGCCGGCCAGCGGGTCCAGGGCCGCCCCCAGCGCCGAGGCCATCTGCTGGAGCACCGCTGGGCGCGCCACCTCGATGGCCTGATCCAGGGCCGATATGGCCAGGCCTGCCTCGGGAATGTTGGCCAGGATGCCACCGAAGCCGATCGGCACCAGCAGCAGCGGTTCGAACTTCTTGGCGATGGCCAGGTACAGCAGCACCATACCCACCACGATCATCACGGCCTGGCCGAGGGTCAGGTTGTAGGCCCCCGAGCCATACCAGAGAGTTACCAGCTTTTCCATGGGGAGGCCCTTAGAGTTCGATGAGCACGTCGCCGACGGAGACGCTGTCGCCCTCGCCAACCTTGACGGCAGAGACGGTGCCGGCGCTTGCCGCGCGCACCTCGGTCTCCATCTTCATCGCCTCGAGGATGATGACCACATCACCCTCCTTGACCGCATCGCCAGGGCGCACATTGACCTTGAAGATGTTGCCGGCCAGCGGCGCACTGATCGCCTCTCCGGTGGCGGCCGGCGCGGCGGCGGCCGTCGCTGGCTGGGCCCCACCGCCCTGCTCCTGGACATCGGCGATCTCGCCACCCTCAGCGACCTCGACCACATAGGCCTTGCCGTTGACCTTGACGGTATAGGTCTCGGGGCCGGCCGGGGCGCTGCCGCTGACGGCAGGCGCCTTGGCAACGGCCTTCGCCGGCAGGTTAGCGCTGGCGTCGTCCTTGCCCGGCGCCTGGGGCGCTGGCTCGAAGGCGTCGGGGTTGTCGCGGTTCTTGAGGAACTTCAGGCCGATCTGCGGGAAGAGCGCGTAGGTGAGCACATCATCGATCTCGCGCTCGCCCTCGGCCAGGCGGATACCGTCCGCCTTGGCCTTCGCCTTGAGCTCGGCGGCGAGATTGTCCATTTCGGCCTCGAGCCTATCCGCAGGGCGGCAGGTGATCGGCTCCTTGCCCTCCAGCACGCGGGCCTGCAGCTCCTTGTTGAGCTCGGCCGGGGCCGCGCCGTACTCGCCCTTGAGCAGCGCCTGGACCTCCTTGGAGATCGACTTGTAGCGCGCCCCCATCATCACGTTCATCACCGCCTGGGTGCCGACGATCTGGGACGTCGGGGTGACCAGGGGGATGAAGCCCAGGTCCTCACGCACCCGGGGAATCTCCTGCAGGACGTCATCGAGCTTGTCTGCAGCGCCCTGCTCCCTGAGCTGGCCTTCCATATTGGTGAGCATGCCCCCCGGCACCTGGGCGATCAGGATGCGCGAGTCGATACCCTTCAACGAGCCCTCGAAGGCGGCGTACTTCTTGCGCACCTCGCGGAAGTAGGCGGCGATCTCCTCGAGCAGCTCGAGGTCCAGCCCGGTGTCGCGCTCGGTGCCCTGGAGGATAGCCACCACCGACTCGGTGGGGCTGTGGCCGTAGGTCATGGACATCGAGGAGATGGCGGTGTCGACGTTGTCGATGCCCGCCTCGGCGGCCTTGAGGATGGTGGAGGTGGAGAGTCCGGTGGTGGCGTGGCACTGCATGTGGATCGGGATATCCACCGCGGCCTTGAGCTTGGTGACCAGCTCATAGGCGTCATAGGGCTTGAGCAGACCGGCCATGTCCTTGATACACAGCGAATCCGCGCCCATGGCGGCGATGGTCTTACCGAGCTCGACCCAGCCGTCCAGAGTGTGCACCGGGCTCACGGTGTAGGAGAGCGTGCCCTGGGCGTGACCCCCGACGTTGCGCACCGCCTGGATGGCGCGCTCCAGATTGCGCGGGTCGTTCATGGCGTCGAAGACGCGGAAGACATCGACGCCGTTGGTCTTGGCCCGCTCGACGAACTTGTCCACCACATCGTCGCCATAGTGGCGATAGCCGAGCAGGTTCTGACCACGCAGCAACATCTGCTGGGGGGTGTTGGGCATGGCCGCCTTGAGTGCGCGGATGCGCTCCCAGGGATCCTCACCCAGGTAGCGAATGCAGGCGTCGAAGGTGGCGCCCCCCCAGGATTCCAGCGACCAGAAGCCGACACGATCCAGCTTTTCGGCAATGGGCAGCATGTCATCCAGGCGCATGCGCGTGGCGAACAGCGACTGGTGGGCATCACGCAGGACGACGTCGGTGATGCCGAGCGGGCGAGCGTTGTCAGTCATGGAAGTGACCTTGTGTTTTCAGAGGATATGGATAAGGCAAGGGAAAGAGGGCGTGTCAGCGACGATGGCGCTGGCGATAGCGATGCAGGGCGACACCGATTACCGCCATCACCTCCTCATCCTGCTGCGCAGGGGGCGCCGAGCGGGCGGCACCGGAGGCGGCCGACTCGACCGGTGCGGGAGCGAAGCGCCGGAGGAGCAGCGACATCAGGGTGATGGTCATCACCAGAACGGTAAGAAAAACAAAAACGAAGCCCATGCCTAGGGCCATCAGGGTCAGACCTTCCTCCAGCAGCTCGAAATCCTGCATACGGTGCCTCCGTGTGATCTTCAGCCACCATGCGTCGATCACTCAACAACATGGCGCCTTGCGCAATTTTTCTGGTGCTATAACCTGCCAGATTGTCGACAAATTGCAATGGTGTCATGGTGGAAGTCAGCGTTGTTAATTTACTACAAGAGCCCTCAGGGCGGCTCGGCCTGGCGCCGATGGAAGGCGTCATCGACGCCCACACACGGGACCTGCTGACCCGCCAGCCGGGCTTCGACTGGACGGTCACCGAATTCGTCAGGGTCGTCGACGCTCGCCTGCCGCCGCGAGTCTTCCACAAGCACTGCCCCGAGCTGCTGCGCCCTGAGGTCGCGACCCCCAGCGGGATACCGGTCCATCTGCAGCTGCTGGGCTCCGACCCGACGGCGCTGGCTGCCAACGCCCGCCAGGCACTGAGCCTCCGCGCCACCAGCATCGACCTCAACTTCGGCTGCCCGGCCAAGCTGGTCAACCGCCACGACGGCGGCGCCTCCCTGCTGCGCGACCCGAGACGGGTTCGCGCAGCGGTGGCTGCGGTCAACGAGGCCGTGGGCCATGCCATCCCGGTCACCGCCAAGATGCGCCTCGGCTTCGCCGACCGCCGCCTGGCCCTGGCCTGCGCCCTTGCCGCCGAGGCCGGCGGCGCCCGCCAGCTGGTGGTGCACGGCCGCACCCGTAACGAAGGCTACCGCCCTCCGGCCCACTGGGAGTGGATCGGGCGTATCCGCGCCCGCCTGTCGATTCCGGTCATCGCCAACGGCGATATCTGGAGCCTCGAGGACTACTGGCGTGCCCGCACCCTGTCGGGCTGTCGCGACGTGATGATCGGTCGTGGCGCCCTGGCCGACCCCGGGCTGGCCCCGCGCATCCGCCACTGGCAGCTTACCGGGAAACGCCTGCCGGAAACGCCCTGGGCGGCCCGAGCCGAGACCCTGATTTGCTTCGCCTACCTGCAACGCAGCACCCTGACCGAGCGCGTCGTGGCCTCCCTGATCAAGCAGTGGCTGAACCACATGCGCGCCCGGGACCCCGAAGCCGCCCGGCGTTTCGAGCGACTCAAGCGCATCAACAACCTGAGCGAGCTGCTCACCGGTCTTGCGGCATAAAAACTCGCGGGATAAAAAAGAGGCGCACGTCGCAATGGCGACGGCGCCTCAAACGATCGCGAATCACCCGCGAGCTCGGGTAATTCCGACTAGCAGAAAAACGTCCGAACCAACTGGAATAACGACCGAAACAACTCTGGGAAAAACAGAAGACCCGCCCTCCTGAGAGGGCGGGTCAGAAACTGGCGCGCCCGGGAGGATTCGAACCTCCGACCCCCTGATTCGTAGTCAGGTACTCTATCCAGCTGAGCTACGGGCGCGTGGTGCGATGATTAACGTGATCGCCATCACGTGAAACTGATCTGAAACTGGCTTGAAGTGGCGCGCCCGGGAGGATTCGAACCTCCGACCCCCTGATTCGTAGTCAGGTACTCTATCCAGCTGAGCTACGGGCGCCCGGTCTTCAATCGTATCGTCCATCACTGCGAGACATGCGTCTTGCCGTCATGGCGGAGAGGGAGGGATTCGAACCCTCGATGAGGCTATAAACCCCATACTCCCTTAGCAGGGGAGCGCCTTCAGCCACTCGGCCACCTCTCCCTATCGACACGGCGCATA
>PWIZ01000176.1 GCA_003560175.1 Halomonas sp.
CGCCAGCGCTGCTGGCGGTTCAACTTGCGTTTGGTCATGGCGGCCCGAAGCTCGTTACAATGGAGTGTATTGTACTCACCCAGGGCGCCCGCTGTCGCGAGCCGCCACCAAGGAAC
This sequence comes from Halomonas sp., assembly GCA_003560175.1. GTDB lineage: Bacteria > Pseudomonadota > Gammaproteobacteria > Pseudomonadales > Halomonadaceae > Halomonas. The sequence continues at coordinate 117 of PWIZ01000176.1, forward strand.
CCTAATGAGCAAGAGCAACGAACCCCAGGATCCACGCAAGAACCGCCTGGTATGGATCGACCTGGAGATGACCGGGCTCGACCCGAACCGTGAGCGGATCATCGAGGTGGCCACCCTGGTCACGGACGCCGAACTCAACGTCGTCGCCGAGGGCCCGATGATCGCGGTCAAACAGCCAGACGGCCTGCTCGACGCCATGGACGAGTGGTGCACCAAGACCCATGGCGAGTCCGGCCTGACCGCTCGGGTCAAGGCGAGTGCGATCGATACCGCAAAGGCCGAGCGGCAGACGCTCGCCTTCCTGAGTGAGCACGTGGAGCCCGGCACCTCGCCCATGTGCGGCAACAGCGTCCACCAGGACCGTCGCTTCCTGGAGCGGGAAATGCCCGAGCTGCTGGCCTTCTTCCACTACCGCAACCTGGATGTCTCCACCCTCAAGGAGCTGGCTAAGCGCTGGAACCCCGGCGCCATGGCGGGCTTCCACAAGCGCAACGTGCACCTGGCCATGGACGACATCAAGGAGTCTATCGCGGAGCTGGCCCACTATCGTGGCACTTTCCTGCGCCTGCCAGGGCAGTGGAGCGACGAGGAGGAATGATCGGGCTTCGCCGGGAGTTGTAGGAGCCGGATTTATCCGGCGATTGGCGACGGAAGGCGCCCCTGATCGCGCGATAAATCGCGCTCCTACGGGCTCGTTGCAATCAGCCGCCGGCGCTTCTCCCGCTGGCGGGCCAGGGCCCAGCGTACATGCTCGCGGACCAGATCGGAGGGGTAGGGCAGCCGCGCCCTGAGGGCGGCCTCCACCGCCTCGCTCCAGGGGGCGTTGCCCAGACCCACGGCGAGGTTGCGCAGCCAGCGCTCATAGCCAATGCGGCGGATCGGGCTGCCGGCGGTCTTCTCCAGAAACTCCTCCTCGCCCCAGGCGAACAGGGAGAGCAGGCTGGCGCGATCCAGGTCGTGGCGTGGGGCGAAATCGGCTTCCTGAGTGGCACGGGTGAAGCGGGTGTAGGGGCAGACCAGCTGGCAGTCGTCGCAGCCGAACACCCGGTTGCCCATGGCCTCGCGATAGCGCTCCGGGATGGCCCCGAACAGTTCGATGGTGAGATAGGAGATGCAGGCTCGGGCGTCTACCACCCGATCCTCGACGATGGCCCCGGTGGGGCAGGCGGTGCGGCAGGCGCTGCAGCTGCCGCAGTGCTCCCCCTCGAAGGGGGCATCCATCGGCAGCGGCAGGTCGGTATAGAGCTCGCCCAGGAAGAATAGCGAACCGGCCTTCGGGTTGAGCAGCATGGCATTCTTGCCGAACCAGCCGAGCCCCGCCTTGCGCGCCAGGGCCCGCTCCATCACCGGGGCAGAGTCCACGAAGGCGCGGTAGCCGATGGGGCCCACCTCGGCTTCGATCCACTGGGCCAGGGTGGCCAGGCGCTTGCGCATCAGCTTGTGGTAGTCGCGCCCGGTGGCATAGCGTGAGACATAGGCGCGTTCGGGCTGGCCCAGCACCTTGGCGGTCTCGACCTCCGCGGGCAGATAATCGAGGCGCACGCTGATCACGCGAACGGTCCCCGGGACCAGCTCCGCGGGTCGGGTGCGTTTGGTACCGTGCTTGGCCATGAAGCCCATCTCGCCCTGGTGGCCGGCCGCCAGCCAGCGCGCCAGGCGTGGTTCCTCCTCGGTCAGGTCCACGTCGGTGATGCCGAGCTGCTGGAAGCCGAGCTCGCGCCCCCAGGTCTTGATGCGCTGAGCCAGTGAGTGGAGGTCGACGTCGGCGATGGCAGACGGGTCGGGCATGATCGCGAAAACACCGTGCAGGGGGCTCGCGCCTCTTGGCGCGAGCCGGGAAGGCTTTACACTGTCGTGAGTTAACTCGCCATGGTAAAGCATTGCCCTTCGGGAGACACCGCATGACCGCTGACAGCGCCCCCCTTGCGCCGCCGCTGACCCCCCTCTACCGCGCCGAGCAGGTAGGTGAGCTCGACCGGCGCACCATTGCCGGTGGCATCGAGGGCTTCGCCCTGATGCAGCGTGCCAGTGCCGCTGCGTGGCAGGTGCTGCGCGAGCGCTGGCCCGGGGCCCGCTCGCTGACGGTGCTGTGCGGCGCCGGCAACAACGGCGGCGATGGCCATGTGCTGGCCGCCATGGCCGCCGCCGAGGGGTTGGTCGTGCAGCGTATCCTGCTCAAGGGCATCGATGAGCTGGCGGGGGATGCCCGCCTGGCCGCCGACATGGCCACGGCCGCCGGCGTTGGTGCCGAGCCCTGGGGGGCGGGCGTGTCGCTGGAGGGCGAGCTGGTGGTGGATGCCCTGCTCGGCACGGGGCTTGCTGGCGAAGTGCGCGGCGCCTTCCGCGAGGCCATCGCCGTCATCAATGCCAGCGCGCGTCCCGTGCTGGCCATCGATATTCCCTCGGGACTGCATGCCGATACCGGCGCGGTGCTGGGGAAGGCCGTGCGTGCCACGGCGACGGTAACCTTTATTGGCGACAAGCTGGGGCTGCATACCGGTGCGGCGGCGGATCACGTCGGCGAGCTCGTTTTTTGCCCCCTTGGCGTGGATGCCGGTGCCGAGGCGGATCTCGCCCCGGCGGCAGCGTTGCTGGATGAACGGCTGATTGCCGCCTGGTTGCCGCCGCGAGCGCGTACGACCCACAAGGGCGACTGCGGCCATGCGCTGATTCTCGGCGGGGCGCCGGGCTTCGGCGGGGCGGCCTTGCTCGCCGCCGAGGCCTGTGCGCGGTTGGGGGCCGGCAAGGTGAGCCTGGCCACTGCGCCGGAACACGTTGTTGCCAGCCTGGTGCGCCGTCCCGAGGTGATGGTCCACGGCGTGCGCGGCGCCGCCGATCTTGGCGAGCTTCCCGGGCTTGTCGATGTGCTGGTGGTGGGGCCAGGGCTGGGCCAGGGCAGTTGGGGGCAGGCCATGCTCCAGGCGGCCCTGGACGCCGGCCGGCCGCTGGTGGTGGACGCCGATGGCCTCAACCTGCTGGCGACCCGCTTCCCCGAGACGCACAGGGCCGATGTGCGCCGCGACGGCTGGATCCTCACGCCGCATCCGGGAGAGGCCGCCCGGCTGCTCGGTTGGTCGGCTGCCGAGGTGGAGGCGGATCGCCCCGCCGCGGCGCTAGCGCTGCGCGAGCGCTGGGGCGGGGTAGTGGTGCTCAAGGGCGCCGGGACCCTGGTGGTGGGCCCCTCGGGGCTCGTTGTCTGCCCTTTCGGCAACCCCGGTATGGCCAGCGGTGGAATGGGCGATGCGCTCTCCGGCATGCTGGGCGCCCTGCTGGCCCAGGGCGTGCCGCTGGAAGTCGCCGCCTGGCTGGGGGTGCTGGTGCACGCCCGGGCCGCCGACCTGGCGGCCCGCAACGCCGGGGAGCGTGGTCTGCTGGCCGGTGATCTGGCATCCTATGCGCGAATTCTGGTCAATCTGACGATGGGCGGGGACGATGCTGCTGCGACTTGATGATGAAGCTCGCCAGGTGGCTCTGGGCGAATGCCTGGGGCGAGCCCTGGAGGGGTGTGGGCTGGTCTATCTCGAGGGTGAGCTGGGCGCCGGCAAGACCACCCTGGCTCGCGGCGTGCTGCGTGCCTACGGCCACCGGGGGGCGGTGAAGAGTCCCACCTATACGCTGGTGGAGCCCTATGAGCTGGACGATGTTCGGATTCACCACTTCGATCTCTATCGGCTCGGCGACCCGGAGGAGCTCGAGTTCATCGGTGGTCGCGATCTGCTGGCCGGGGATGCCCTGTGCCTCATCGAATGGCCCGCCCGCGGCGAGGGCTGGCTGCCCGAGCCCGACCTGCGCATATGCCTGGTGCTGGCTGGGACGGGGCGCGAGGCTCGGCTTGAGGCCCGGAGCCCCCGGGGCGAGCAGCTGCTGACCAGGCTTGCGGCCATGCCCGAGCTTGCCGCCTGTCGCCTGATGGACCCCGACAATGCTAGGGAGGGTGAGGCAGCACGATGATCAAGTGGCTCACTCGCGGCCTAATGGCCGCCACTCTGTTATGGCTTCCCCTGGCGAGCCTTCAGGCCGCCGAGGTGGAGAGCGTGCGCCTGTGGGCGGCGCCGGACCACGCTCGTCTGGTATTTGATCTCGCCTCGCCGACCCAGGCCAATATCTTTGCGCTCGACAACCCACGGCGCCTGGTAATCGATCTGGATGACAGCAGCATGGCCGCGGATCTGGCCAGCATCGACCTCACCGGCAGCGCCATCAGCCGGTTACGCACCGGGGTTCGCGACGGCAACGGGCTGCGCGTGGTGCTTGAACTCGAGCGTGAGGTGGAGCCCCGCCACTTCACCCTGGCACCCAATGACCAGTATGGCCACCGCCTGGTGGTGGATCTCGAGTATCCGGGCGAGAGCGCCGTTCAGGACCCCATCGATCCCATCGAGGCAATGATCCGCGAGCAGGAGATCGCTGCCAACCGCGCCCGAGTCACGTCGGGCGGCGTGCCGGAAGAGGTGGCGCCGGAGCCGGCGGTGGCCCTGCAGCAGGCCCGGCCCCACCCCCGGCGCGACATCATCATCGCCATCGATCCTGGCCATGGCGGCGAGGATCCCGGGGCCATCGGCCCCGGCGGCACCCGCGAGAAGGACGTGGTGATGGAGATCTCCCGGCGCCTGCAGCGGCTGGTGGACGATGCCGAGGGCTTCCGCGCGGTGATGATCCGTGACGGCGATTACTACATTGGCCTGCGTCAGCGCACCCAGATCGCCCGCGACCAGAAGGCCGACTTCTTCGTCTCCATCCACGCCGACGCTTTCTCCAGCCCGCGTCCCAACGGCAGTTCGGTCTATGCGCTCTCCCAGCGCGGCGCTACCTCCGAGACCGCCCAGTGGCTGGCGGCCAGTGAGAACCGCGCCGATCTGATCGGTGGCGTCGATGGCAACCTCTCTCTCAGGGACAAGGACGAGGTGCTGCGCGGCGTGCTGCTCGACCTGACCATGACCGCCACCCTCAACGATTCCCTCTCCATCGGTGGTCAGGTGCTCGATCAGCTGGGGCGCGTCAATCGGCTGCATCGTAATCGGGTGGAGCAGGCCGGCTTCATGGTGCTCAAGTCGCCGGATATCCCGTCGCTGCTGATCGAGACCGGTTTCATCTCCAACCCGGAGGAGGAGCGCCGGCTGCGCGACTCAAGCCATCAGCAGGGCTTGGCCCGGGCGATCTTCTCGGGACTGCAGGATCACTTCCGTCGCAATCCGCCGCCGGCCAGCCTGCTGGCCTGGCAGCGCGACAACAACCGCAATACCGGCGGTAACGAGTACCGTATTCAGCCCGGCGATACGCTCTCGCAGATTGCCGTCCGACATAATGTCTCCACGGATCGACTCAAGCAGGCCAACGAGCTCAACGGCGACGTGATCCGGGTGGGGCAGGTGCTGCGGATACCCCGTTCCTGACCCCTTTGGGGAGCTGTAAGCTTTAAGCGATAAGAAAAACTTTGTGGCGAGGTTTGGTGGCAACATTCCAGCTTACGGCTTACGGCTTACGGCTTACGGCTTACGGCTTACGGCTTACGGCTTACGGCTTACGGTTTTAGTGGAGAGATATGTCTGAACAGCGTCGTATCCGGGTCCTCGACCCGCGGCTGGCCAACCAGATCGCCGCCGGCGAGGTGGTGGAGCGCCCCGCTTCGGTGGTCAAGGAGCTGATCGAGAACGCCATCGATGCCGGCAGCCGTCGCATCGAGGTAGAGCTCGAAGCCGGGGGAACACGCCTGATCCGCGTGCGCGACGACGGCAGCGGCATCGGCGAGGATGACCTGCCCCTGGCGCTGTCGCGCCACGCCACCAGCAAGATCGTCTCCCTGGAGGAGCTCGAGGGGGTGGCGAGCCTGGGGTTCCGGGGCGAGGCCTTGGCCTCGATCAGCTCGGTGTCGCGTCTGGAACTGGTCTCCAACGCCGCCGAGGATCCCACCGCCGGCTGGCGGGTGGTTGCCGAGGGGCGCAACATGGAGTCGCGGGTCAGCCCGGCCCCCCATGCCCGGGGCACCTCGGTGATGGTGCGCGACCTCTTCTTCAATACGCCGGCCCGGCGGAAGTTCCTGCGCATGGAGAAGACCGAGTTCGGTCACGTGGAGGAGGCCTTTCGTCGTCAGGCGCTCTCCCGCTTCGACATCGGCTGGACCCTGCGCCACAACCAGAAGACCCTCCACCAGCTGCGCCCCGGGGACGACCCGGTCTCCCGGGAGCGGCGCGTCGCCGCGCTGCTGGGCAAGGCGTTCCTGGAGAACGCCCTGCACCTGGATCTCGAGGCCTCGGGGCTGCGGCTGTGGGGCTGGGTAGGGCTGCCCACTCACTCCCGGGCCCAGGCCGATCAGCAGTACTTCTTCGTCAACGGCCGGGTGGTGCGCGATCGGCTGGTGGCCCACGCCGTGCGCCAGGCCTACCGCGATGTAATGTTCAGCGGCCGCCACCCGGTCTTCGTGCTCTACCTGGAAGTCGACCCGGCGGTGGTGGACGTCAACGTTCACCCCACCAAGCACGAGGTTCGCTTCCGCGACGGTCGCCTGGTCCATGACTTTCTCTTCTCCAGCCTGCATCGCGCCCTGGGTGAGGCGAGGGCCGGCCATTCGGGGGCCGGCCAACCGGTAGGTGACGCGGGCGAGGAGGAAGCCGCGGAGCCGGCGGCCGCCTCGGCCCAGGCAGGAGAGCCGACCGGGATCGAGGAGCGCTCCCCGCGCTGGCAGCAGCAGCCCATGGCGCTGCCGGGCCGTGACGAGGAGGGCAGCAAGGTGACGCCCGACAGGGTGCGGGCTTTTATGGAGGGCTATCGGGCGCTGCATCCCAGCCACGAGGAGAGCCTGCTCACGCCTCAGGTGGCGGCGCCGGTGTCCGGTGGGTCCGGGGTGGGAGGCGCCGCCGCCGGGGTGGCCCTGGCCGAGCGCCAGGCCGGGCGGGCCGGCCGCAGGCCGCCGCTGCCCGACGCCGACGATACCCGCGCACCGCCCCTGGGCTACGCCATCGCTCAGCTTCACGGCGTCTATATCCTCGCTCAGAGCGAGCGGGGCCTGATCCTGGTGGACATGCACGCCGCTCACGAGCGCATCGTCTACGAGCGCATGAAGACCCAGGTGCATGGCGGCAGGCTCGAGGCCCAGCCGCTGCTGGTGCCGGTGTCGCTAGCCGCCAGCCCTGCCGAGGTGGCCACCGCCGAGGCGGAGCGCGAGGCCTTCGCCCGTTTCGGTGTGGAACTCGATGTGGCCGGCCCCGAGACCCTGCTGGTGCGCCAGTTGCCGGTGCAGTTGAGCGACGCCGATGTGGAGCCGCTGATCCGTGAAATGCTCGGCGATCTGGAGCGTTACGGCCGCTCCGATCGCCTCGAGGCCCACGTCAACGAGCTGCTCGCCACCATGGCCTGTCACGGCAGCGTACGCGCCAACCGCCAACTGACCCAGGCGGAGATGAACGCCCTGCTGCGCGACATGGAACGCACCGAGCGCAGTGGTCAGTGTAACCACGGTCGCCCCACCTGGACCGAGATGAGCATGAAGGAGCTGGACCGGCTCTTTATGAGGGGGCAGTAGTTCGATGCTAGACACCCGACCTCCCGCCATCCTGCTGATGGGGCCCACCGCCGCCGGCAAGACCGATCTGGCCATCGCGCTCCACGAGCGGCTGGGCTACGAGCTGATCAGCGTCGATTCCGCCATGGTCTACCGCGGCATGGACATCGGCAGCGCCAAGCCCTCTCCGGAGGAGCTGGCCCGCGCGCCGCACCGGCTGATCGATATCCGCGACCCTGCCGAACCCTATTCGGCGGCGGAGTTTCGCGAGGACGCCTTGCGCGAGATGCGCGCGATCACGGCGGCCGGCCGGGTGCCGCTGTTGGTGGGTGGCACCATGATGTATCTGAAGCAGCTGCTGCTCGGGGTAGCCAACCTGCCCAGCTCAGACCCTGCGCTGCGCGCCGAACTGGAAGAACAGGCAGCGCGGCATGGCCTGGCGGCGTTGCATGAGGCCCTCGCCCGGGTCGATCCCGTCTCGGCGGTGCGTATCCATCCCAATGACCCCCAGCGGCTGATGCGGGCGCTGGAGGTCTATCGGCTGAGCGGCCGACCCCTCAGCGAACTGTGGGCCGAGCAGCGACCTGAAACCTTTCCCTGGCGTACGCTGTCGATAGGGCTCGCTCCTGCGAATCGTTCCGTGCTTCATCAGCGGATCGCACGGCGGTTCGAGGCCATGCTCGAAGGGGGTTTCATCGAGGAGGTGGCGGCGCTGCGCGCACGCGGCGACTTGTCGCAGGACCTGCCGGCCATGAAGAGTGTCGGTTACCGCCAGGTTTGGGAGACTCTCGATGGCGACGCTGATCTCGAGAGCCTGCGGTATCGCGGCATTGTTGCCACTCGCCAGCTGGCCAAGCGCCAGCTGACCTGGATGCGCAGCTGGGAGCAGCTCGAGTGGGTCGATAGCCTGGGGGATGACCCCCCCGGTGATGTGTTGAAACTCGTGCGCGATTTCGGCACTTAGCGTAAGATACGCCATTCACAAGCCGGGTACCCGGCCCGTCGCGGCCAAGGCCATGACAGTGTGGCAACAGCAGCACACCACCATACAACGTCAACCCCAGAGACAATGTCAGGGAGAGCAACATGTCCAAAGGGCAGTCCCTTCAAGATCCGTACCTGAACATCCTGCGCAAGGAGCGCATTCCGGTATCGATTTTTCTGGTCAACGGCATCAAGCTGCAGGGCCAGATCGAGTCCTTCGACCAGTTCGTGATCCTTCTGCGCAACACCGTTAGCCAGATGGTCTACAAGCACGCCATCTCCACCGTGGTACCGTCGCGCAACGTGCGTCTGCCGGTCCAGGACCCTGCCGAGCCGCAGGAAAGCCAGTGAGGTAGTGATTGTTTTTCGAACGTCCCGACGCCGGTGAAACGGCCGTCCTCGTCCATGTGGACTTCCAGGACGAACAGAAGCGTGAAGATGCGGGTGAGTTCCTCGAACTCGTTCGCTCCGCCGGTGCTGTACCGGCCACCCTGCTGACCGGCAGTCGCCAGCGGCCGGA
>PWIZ01000077.1 GCA_003560175.1 Halomonas sp.
CGCCCGGCACGGCAACCCGTACCGGGCCGACCCCGACCGCGGCGGAGTCAGCGTCTTCCTGGCGGCGACGGTGGCGCACCGCGAGCCACAGCGCCAGCAGCGCGGCCAGCCCGGCGCCGCCCAGCATCAGGTTGCGGTCGAGATTGCCCGGGTAGATAGCACCCCACCAGGGGCGCTCGCCCCCCTGCCCGCCGGGAGGCGCGACACCCCCGGCGCCGGGCCCATCCACCCCGGCGCCGCCGGCGGCGAACGCGGCAAACTGGTCGCGCAGGGCGGCCATGTCCCCGCGCATTTCCGAGAGCTCCTCCTGCAGCTGGTCGCGCTCTTCCTGCACCGCCTCGAGGGCGTCGCGGCGCTCCAGCCACTGGGCTTCCAGGCGCGCCAGACGCTCGTCGCTGGTCAGCCCGCCCTCACCGTAGAGGGCGTTCAATAAATCGGGGTCGGCCACGACCTGGGAAGAGCCCACGGTCTCTCCGGCCTCGTTGAGGCCGTCGCCGATTTCGTGATTGCCGACATCATCGCCGCCGCCTTCAACCGCGGAGGCACCTTCGGCCGCCAGCTGGGCATCGGTCAGCAGAGTCAAACGTGGCATCTCGGACTCTGCTGCCGTGGCCGCATCCGCCTCTGCGGCCGGCTCGGAAGCGTCAAGCGAGTCGCCTGCCGCCGCCTCAGCAGGCGACGGGGGAGCCTCCTCGGGCGAGGCCACCGCCACGTCGGCCGTCAACGCCCCGGCCGGCAATACTTGGGCCGGCACTTGGGCCGGCGCCGCGGCCACCGAAGCGGGCCGGCTGGCCGCCGGGCTACCCAGCGCCACCCGAGCCGGGGCACCACCACCGCGGTTGGCCCAGGCTTGGTTCATCTCCGCGACGATCCGCTCCGCATCGCCCGTGGAGCGGGCGACAATCGCCTCGCGGCTCGGCACCACCAGGCTGAACCCGGCACCCATGGCGTTGATATTGCCGGAGGGGAAGGCCTCGGGATTGGCCTCCACCAGGGAGACCATCATCTGGTTCATGCTGATGCCGCTGTCCGGACGCAGGCGCCCCGCGATGGCCCACAGGGTATCGCCGCTGCGCACCCAGCTCGGGTCGCCGCTTTGGGCGGGTGCCGCGGAGGGGCGGGGCGCCGCGGCCTGGGCCGGCGCAGCATCCCGCGGCGGCGCCGGGACGCTGACCGGCGCGGAGACGAGGCGGCGACCGCCCGCCACCAGGACGGGCATCTGATCGTAGTCCGGAGGGTCGAGCAGCAGGGTGACCTCGCGCAGCTGCTGGCCACCTGGCCAATCGAAGCGCAGCAGCAGGTCCACCCAGGGCTCGCGCACCGGCCGCTCGGTGGTGAGAGCCACCTCCAGGCGCCCCTGGCGCTGCTCCACCGCAAAACGCACGCTGGCCGCCAGCGGGGTCCACGGCAGCCCGGCCGCGGCAAAGGCGCGCTCATCGGCCACGGAGACGTTAAGCAACCCGGCCTGGATCCCCGCGGCGTCTGTCAGCGGCAGCGTGGCTCGCAACGGCGCATTGAGCGTGGAGCGCACGTCCACCTCCCCCAGCCCCAGGGCTAGCGCCAGAGGGCTCGCGGCGGTGAGCGACAGCAGCATGGCGAGAGTCAGCTTTCGATTCATGATGTTCCCTTGCAGACGTCGGCGGACTTCAACCTCGAGACCACGTGACCCGATGCGAGCTCGAGGCGTGATTTATCCGTTGCCGTTTATACTTATCGTCCCTGTGTACCATATCCTTTGGTGCAACACGCCCGAGCTGGCGCGGATTGGCGCTCATACTTTAACCGTACTTTAACCCTAATCGACGGCTACCGACCTGGCGAATTCGCCTTACCCCCGAGCAACGGGAATAAAGCAACAGCGGGGCGCCCCCCCCTGGGAGCGCCCCGCTGGTCACAGACCTTGAAAAACATGCCCGCCGACAGGCCTCAAACGGCTTACTGCTCGCGCAGGATCTTGAGCATGCGCTTGAGCGGTTCGGCGGCGCCCCACAGCAGCTGGTCGCCGACGCTGAAGGCGGAGAGGTACTCGCCGCCCATGGCGAGCTTGCGCAGCCGGCCTACCGGAACGCTGAGGGTACCGGTCGCCGCCGCCGGGGTCAGGTCGCGAATGGTCGCTTCCTTGTCGTTGGGGACCACCTTGACCCAGTCGTTGTGCTTCGCCAGGCGATCCTCGATCTCGTCGAGGGGCACGTCCTGCTTCAGCTTGATGGTGAAGGCCTGACTGTGGGAGCGCATGGCACCGATGCGCACGCAGAGGCCATCGATGGGAATGGGGTTGTCCTGGAGGCCGAGGATCTTGTTGGTCTCCACGGTGCCCTTCCACTCCTCCTTGCTCTGGCCGTTGTCGCGCTTCACATCGATCCAGGGCAGCAGGCTGCCGGCCAGGGGGGCGCCGAAGTTCTCGGTGGGAAACTCGCCCGAGCGCATGGCCGCCGTGACCTTGCGGTCGATATCGAGAATGGCGCTGGCCGGGTCGGCCAGCTCACCGGCCACGCTGTCGCGCAGGGTGCCCATCTGGTTGAGCAGCTCGCGCATGTGCTTGGCGCCGGAGCCCGAGGCCGCCTGATAGGTCATCGAGGTCATCCACTCGATCATGTCCGCCTCGAACAGGCCACCCAGCCCCATGAGCATCAGGCTGACGGTGCAGTTGCCGCCAACGAAGGTCTTGGCACCATTCGCCAGCTGGGCATCGATGACGTGACGGTTGACCGGATCGAGAACGATGGTGGCCTCGTCTTTCATGCGCAGCGTGCTGGCGGCGTCGATCCAGTAGCCCTTCCAGCCGCCGCTGCGCAGGTCACCGTAGACCTTCTCGGTGTAGTCGCCCCCCTGGCAGGTGACGATGACGTCGAGCGCCTTGAGGGCGTCGAGGTCGAAGGCGTCCTTGAGAGGAGGCACCTCCACGCCGACGTCGGGACCGGCCTGACCGGCCTGGGAGGTGGTGAAGAAGATCGGCTCGATGCCGTTGAAGTCCCCGTCCTCCACCATGCGCTGGACCAGCACCGAACCCACCATGCCGCGCCAACCGACGAAACCGACTTTCAACATGTGAAGTCCTCCAATAAAAAATGTGTCGATCATTATACACAAGCCTTCCAGCTCGAGCAGCCGAGCGCCGGGACTAGACCCTTCCCCTCCCCGGGCTGACGGTTTTCATGCTTGGCATAGAGGGCTCAACGCTTACAGTGTACTTACATTACGACGGGGCCGAGGCGCAGACCGATCATGGCAAGCATCAGAGTTCTCCCTGCAGAGGATATGGAACCGGTACCGCCCACGCCGGAAAGGCGCCGAAACGCTTCTGGCTCCCTACCCTACCGATACTACACCACCTATGGCCTGCGGATTGGCTCACAGCTCGAGCTTCCCGAGCTCGAGCCACACCCGGCAGAACCCCATCCCGACATACGAATCCAGGTCGGCGAACTGGACGAGCCATTTGAAGGGGCCGACGTCACCACGCCATGGCTTCAGTGCAGCAGTGACCGCTGCCAATTTCTACTCAACCATATCGCCCGATATCGCGTCGAGCGGGGCAGGACCATCCGAATCGACCGCCGCCTGGGGCCCGCCGGCGCTTCGACGGCCAGCGAGGGTGACCTGCGCCTCTACCTATTGGGAAGCGCTCTGGGGGCACTGCTCCATCAAAGACACTGGCTGCCCCTGCATATCAGTGCGGTACAGACCCCGGCTGGGGTCTGGGGCTTCACGGGGGATTCCGGGGCAGGCAAGTCGACGCTTGCCGCCTGGCTGCATTATCGATACGGCTGGAAAATGGTCAGTGACGACGTCGGGGTGATCAAGCCTGGAGAGGCAGCTCCCACCCTCTATCCGGGGCCGCCACGACTCAAGCTGTGGAAGGACACCCTGGAGCGCCTGGAGATCGATCGTCAGGGCCTGGCCCGAGACCTGACGCGCACGGAAAAATTTCACCTGAACCGGCACCAGGGGTTCACGCACCACACCGAGCCACTGAAAGCACTCGTGATGCTCGAGAGGGCCTTCCCCGGCCAAAAGGCCAGTATCGAGGCCGTCGAAGGGGTCGAGGCATTCAAGGTCGTGATGTCGGCCCTCTACCTGCCCGAGTGGGGGCAGCGCTTCAATGGCCCTGCCAGGCTGATGCAGTATGGCGCTGATCTGGCGCGGCAGATCCGGGTCTATCGCTACCGGCGACCCTGGTCGCTGGAGAAGATCGAGGAGAGCCTGGCGCCGCTGATTCAAGAACTCCATGAGGGCGCGGGACATGCCAGCTGAGCCCCTTGCACCCGACGCCACGCTGCGGCTGTTGATACTGCTGGCCAGACTGGAGCTGACCGAGGCTCAGCGAGAGGCCGCCCTGGCCCTCTGCAGCGGCATCCAGGCCTGGCATGAGGTGGCGAGCCGGGCAGAACGGCAGCTGGTGCTGCCCTTGGTGTATCGCCACCTGCACGAACTGTCGCCACCGACGCTGTCACCGACCGATGCGGCTCACCTCCGTCAGCGGGCCCTGAGCATCGTTCAGGTTAACCTGCTCGTCGCCGGCGAACAGCAGCGCCTGGTCGGCGAGATACTGGATCCCCTGAATATTCCCTACCTCTTCTTCAAGGGGCCGGCCCTGGCGGCCCGCTACTACGATGAGCCGGCCATGCGATCCTGCCGGGATATCGACCTGCTGGTGCCACGCCACCGCTGTGTCGAGCTGCTGACATTCGCCCTGGAACACGGCTATCGGCCCCTCGACCCCGAGGCCTTGACACCCGACCGGCAGAGTCTCGAGTTTGCCCTCCGCGCGAAAACCGTGGTGTCCCTTGTCTCTCCCTCAGGCGTCTGTATCGAAATCCATCATGAGATCGACCGCGGCGCCGGGATCTACCAAAGCGACGCACTCCTCGACAGCCGAGTCGCCCACCAGGCCGGCGGAACCCAGCTCTACTCGATGCCGACCAGCGAGCTTTTCGTCTATATCTGCTTGCATCACACGCGCCACTACTGGTCACACCTTCACTGGCTGGTCGACCTGGATGCCATCCAGCGCCATCCTGACTTCGATGCGGCAGCGGCCTACGCCTGCGCAGAGCGCCGGGGCCTGGCAGCCACGTTCAACGCCTGCATGGAATTCTACCGGGCGCTCGCCACTCCCGAGCCCGAACATTCATCACACCTCAGCCCGCGCAGCCGCGAGATGCTCGAGGCCTGCTTCATGACCCTGCAGGGCGGGCTCGAGGCCGAACTGGCACTGCGCTCCAAGCGCCCCGCCCGGCAGTTCGGCTTCAGCTGGCAGACGACCCTGGCCAATCGGTGGGCAAGCCGCATCAGGGAATGGGCCAGCCCACTCCAGCCGGGTTATATCGATTACCAGTTTTTCCCCTTGCCATCCCGCTGGCAGTGGCTCTACTACGCCATTCGGCCCTACCGCGCCCTGGCCAAGCGCCGCCGCACCCGGTGGCCCGCAGGATGATTCCTTCCCCGCGAACCCTTCTGGAACCCCTCGGCACCCTTCGCCGGGTTCTTCCTCTGCTGTGGGCGAGCAGTAGCAAGTGGACCCTGATCGGCTCCCTGCTCATGGTGCTGGAAGTCGGTTTCGGGCTGGCGGCGCTCTATCTGCTCAAGCAGCTCGTCGACCTGGTCACCACCCTGCTGGGCGATGAGGCCACCGCGGCCCAGGGCATGGCGGAAGTCCTGGGCTACGTGGGCCTTACCGGGGGGGCGACACTGGCCTTCATGGTAACCCGCGCCCTCTCCAACCTGGCCAAGGAGGCCCAGGCTCTGCTGGTGGCAGACTACATTGACGGCAGGGTCCATGAATGCGCCGTCAGCGCCGACCTGGCCTTCTATGAGAGCCCGCGCTATTTCGACACCCTGGAGAGGGCCAGAGAGTCAGGCAATCAGCGCCCCGCCCAGGTCATCGGCAACCTGATGATGCTGTCGAGGAATGCCCTCATGCTGGCCGCCGTCGTCGTCCTGCTGGTTTCGATCGACTGGCTGCTGCTGCCCGTCCTGATGATTGCTATCCTGCCGGGGCTTCTGGTGCGCCTGCACTTCACGCGCCACCTCTATGACTGGCAGCGCCGACGGACCCAGATGGAACGAAAAGCCGGCTATCTCGACTGGCTGATGACCTCCAACCTGCACGCCAAGGAACTGCGCGTCTACCAGCTGGGCGATCATCTGCGAGCCCGTTACGCCGGGCTGCGGGGATGCATTCGCCGGGAGCGCCTGCAGATCACCCTGCGACGTACCCGCCTTGAAGTCGCCGTCGGCAGCGCTGCGGCCATCGCCTTTTTCGCCAGCCTCGCCTACCTGGCCTGGCAGACGGCGGAGGGGCGCAGCAGCATCGGCGACCTGGTACTGTTCATGCTGATCTTCCAGCGCGCCCAGACCATGGGACAGGAACTGGTACAGCAGCTTTCCAAGCTCTATGAGGACCACCTCTACATGGGGCTGCTGTTCGAGTTGCTGGATATCCGCCCGGAGATCAGGGCGCCGCACCACCCGGAGGCGATCCCCGAGGCCATTCATGCAGGAATCCGCTTCGAAAAGGTGGGCTTCCAATATCCCGGATCGCACCAACCCACCCTGAGTGACATCGACTTGAGCATACGCCCCGGCCAGGTCGTCGCGTTGGTGGGTGTCAACGGGTCGGGCAAGACCACCCTGATCAAGCTGCTATGTCGCCTCTACGACCCCGCCCAGGGCCGCATCACTCTCGATGGCGTCGATATCCGACACTACAGCCTAGAGCAGTACCGCAATCTGTTCAGCGTCATCTTCCAGGACTACTCCCAATATGCGACCAGCGTGAAGGAGAATATTCACTTCGGTGACATCCAGTCTTCCGGCGAACAACCCTCGATCATGACGGCAGCCATCAACGCCGGCGCCGACGATTTCATCAGCCAGCTGCCCCGCGGCTATGACACCCCGCTTACCCGTATGTTTGACGATGGGCAGGAGATCAGTATCGGACAGTGGCAGAAGCTCGCCCTGGCACGCGCCTTCCTGAGAAAGTCGGCGTTTATCATACTCGACGAGCCCACCAGCTCACTGGACCCCGAGGCCGAGTTCGAGATGTTCGAGAATTTCCGGGAACGAATCAGTCATCGCGGCGCCCTGATGATCAGCCACCGGCTATCTACCGTCAGAATGGCCGACTACATCTATGTCATGGATCAGGGAAGAATTTGTGAAAGCGGCACCCATGAGGAGCTGATCCGCAAGAAAGGCACCTATTTCAATCTCTTCAACAAGCAGGCGTTTCACTACAGGGATGTCGAGGCATAACGGGATGTCGGGAATAAAGAGATCTCGAGATCTAAACGAGTCTAGAGGCTTAAACGGGGCGCGCGCCGAGAACCGAGGATAAACCCCAGCTCTCGCCGCTGAAACGCCTGGATCGAGCGCTAGGCTTTTATCACCAGCTCTTCGTCTTCCAGCTGGCCGATAAAATCGAGCACCTCGCTTTCGCACACATCACGATCCACTGAAAACTCACTCATCAGGTGATCGCAGATCGAGCCGATAGCAACCGGGGCTTCCATGAGATCCCAGATTCTCTTCCCGACCAGAGGCACCCCGTAGTACATCCCTCTGTTGACACTGAAGAGAACCAGATCATCCCCCACTCGAGAGGCAAGAGGCGACGGGGATCGCTGCACGCGGCTTTCGATATCCAACTGGCTTTTCTTATCAGACTGAAGCATATCACGTCACCTGATCATGAGCTCAAGGGGCATGGCCAATGATGACATCCCTGTCATTGAATCTAACTTCCTTATCAGGAACCACCACCACCCGGCACATTGGAACGTCCCGACATGGATTCAGCCGGTATATTCCTGCCTCCGGATAGTGTCTGATCGACGCTCATGCGCGAAAGCTCTGGCGTCATCCACTCACTTTTCCCGGCAGCTTCCCGAACCACTTCCGATGACTTCTTCATGTCATATTACTCCATTCTTACCCCGAAACTGCACACGCCTGGCCATCCATCAGCCAAACGATCACTCCCACCGCTAAGCGCAACAATTTCGAAACAGTGCGCAAAGCTATGTTAACTATCGTGACGATACGTCAACCGGTCAACGCTTTTCGACTAACGCTTAAGTCATGGTAAGAAAGCATGCAAAAGTTGGTTATCCAGCAGATGAGACGTATCGTCGCCACAGGTGCCAGACCCGAACCGCCGAACACAGCGACATGAAACTGAATAGATCGCTGTCGGTCCAGGCGCCACTGGGCGCCTGGGCCAAACGATCCCGAAACGCCGCCGTGTCCAGCCACTCGCAAGGCATCTGAAACGCCTGCCCCTCGGCGGCCGATGCCAAGAGTCGCCAGCACTCCTCACGGATCGCCATGCGCTTCCGCTCGTTAGCGCTGTCGTTCTTGCCCAGGCCCGGCGGCAGGCGCTGGCCGATGGCATCGCGAAAAAGCCGCCTAGGCTGTCCCTGCTCCCACAGAAGCTCCGGGGGAAGCCCCAGGGTAAAGTCCAGCAGGCGGCGGTCAGTGAGGGGATAGCGATAGATCAAGCCATGCTCGGCAGCCCAGTGCGCCCAGGTCGACATGCGGCTGCCCAGGTGACCGTGGTGCATCAGCAGGCACTGCATGCGGCCCGGGTCGGGATAGATTCGCCAGGCCGCCCCGCGCCTGGCCATGGCGCCCGGAAAGCGCTCGATGAAGGCCTGACGATAAAGCGGCGAGGCCCCCCCGGGATCGTCATAGGGGGAATAGCGGGCGAAGAGTGCGTCGGGGAGGCAGGGCAAGACGCCCTCCTGCCAGAGGAAGCGTGCCATCTTGCGCGGACGCCTGAAGCCTCCCGACGCCTGCCGAGTCAGCGTCAGCAGTTTCCCCCATCGTCCGCGTGTCAGCAGATAGCCGCCATAGCCGCGGATACCGAACGTCGCCGACTCGTCACCCCCCCACCCCGACAGCATGACCCGGGTGCCGCGCCTTTCGGCTTCGCCCATCACCCCCAGCTCCTCGAAGACGTCGACGGTGCCGTCCAGGGCAATATCTCGCCCCA
>PWIZ01000439.1 GCA_003560175.1 Halomonas sp.
CGCATCCCGGCGTCCTTTACCGGCGTGTTCGGCTTCAAGCCCACCTTCGGCTGGACGCCGCAGTGGCCGCCGAGCACGGAGCCGACCCTCTCGCACCTCGGCCCCCTGACCCGCTCTGTGACCGACGCTGTCCGCATGCTCAACGTGATCGGGCGCTACGACTTTCACGATCCCTATGCCGTGCGCGGCCAGCCCGAGGACTGGGGGATGGAGCTGCATCAGGGGCTGCGCGGTCTGCGCATCGCCTACTCGCCGGATCTGGGCTTCGCCCGGGTTGACCCCCAGGTCGCCGAGCGGGTGCGCGAGGCGGCAAACCGGCTCAGGCTGCTGGGTGCCGAGGTCGATGAGGTCGACCCCGAGATCGCCTCCCCGCTCGAAACTTTCAAGAAGCTCTGGTTCACCGCATCGCTGGTGGTCTGGGAGGGGCTCGATGAGGAACAGCGCGAGCTGCTCGACCCGGGGATGGTGGCCGATGCGCACCGTGCCGACGAATGGCGCGCCGTGGACCTGTTTCGTGCCCTGACCGAACGGGCACGGTTGACCGAGCGGCTCGAGCATTTCAACCAGCGCTACCACCTGCTGATGACGCCGGCAGTGACGATTCCGCCCTTCGCGCTCCATCACAATGTTCCGCCCGGCAGCGGCATGCGCGATTGGGAGGAGTGGGCGAGCTTCTCCTACCCCTTCAACCTCAGCCAGCAGCCGGCCGCCTCGGTGCCCTGCGGCTTTACCGATGACGGCCTGCCGGTCGGTTTCCAGCTGGCGGGCGGCAAGCATGACGATGCGCGGGTGCTGCGTGTCTGCCACGCCTTCATGAGCGCCTATCCGCCGCGCTTCCCCGACTGCCCCGACCCCGAGCCGCGCTGACGCCGAGTCTGCGATGCCCACCCGTGGACGGTATCCCTGCTTGCCCCGGTGGCGCCAGCGAATCCGGCGAGTTATTCGGGCGCGTCCGAGGGCGGCATCACCACCCATTCGGGCTCCTCGAACTCGCCGATCAGGCGGATCTCGCAGCAGGGGGCGGCGCCGCGGATGATCGCCTTCACCGTCGGATCCGGTTCGGCCTCCATGGCGTCGCGGCTGGCCTTGCTGTCCCAGTGGGCGATGGCGATCAGGGTGGTGGGGTCGTCGATCTTGCGATGCAGCTCCGTGCCCCGCGCCCCCGGCGCTCGCTGGATGATTTCGCTGGCACGAACCCAGGCCTCGGCGTAGTCCTCGGCTCGGTACCCTTCGCGGATATGCACCTCGAAGATGTATTTCATGGCGCTGCCCCTCGCTGGTTGCTGGCTCACTCTGATTCAGGATACGAGACCCGCCGCAGGATGGCGGCCCGCATGGCGCTGTCCTCCTCCATTCCCTATCTTGATATCAGGCCGCGGCGGCCTGGAAGACCGGCGGTGCGCTCGGGGCCGCGAAAGGAGGCTGGCAGAGGAGAGTCGCTTCATGTCTCAACCCACGCAGCGCCTGATCATGCTGTTCGATGGCACCTGGAATGATCCCCAGGATCGTACCAACGTCTACCGGCTGGCGCAGGATATCCATGACTACGACGAACATCTTGTCCGCCAGCGCTTCTACTACGAGCCGGGAGTGGGCACGCGGCAGTGGGAGCGACTGGTCGGCGGGGCCTTCGGTCTGGGGCTGAACCGCAACCTGGGGAGCGGCTACGACTGGCTGGTCCGGCACTACTGCGACAACACCCGGGTTTTCGTCTTCGGCTTCAGCCGGGGTGCCTACACGGCGCGCAGCCTGGTGGGGATGATCCGCAAGTGCGGGCTGCTGCGGGTCTCCACTCCCACCCTGGTGAAGGAGGCCGAATCGATCTACCGCGACAAGAAGCTGTTGCCCAAGGATGCGCGCTGTTGCAAATTCCGTGAGCGTTACAGCCGCGAGATAGAGATTCACTTCCTCGGCGTCTGGGATACCGTGGGCGCGTTGGGGATTCCCGGCACCAGCTTCTCGGAGCATGGCCGCTTCGCCTGGCACGATACGGAACTGTCGTCCATCGTGCGGCGAGCCTATCAGGCGGTGGCGCTGGATGAGCACCGCAAGGCCTATGACATCGCCCTGTGGACGCATCCGCGCGGCAAGGAGAAGCCCTGCCAGGAGGAGGTGGAGCAGCGCTGGTTCATCGGCGCCCATGCCAACGTGGGCGGCGGCTACCGCATGGATGACGGGGGCTTCGACCCGCTGGCCACGCTGGGCTACGAGTGGATGTGCGGAAAGGCCGCGGCGGCCGGGCTGTCGCTGCATATGCCGCAGTCCCCTGCCGATGCTCATCGGATGGTCCCGAGGGATTCCTACCGGGAGTTCATGAAGGGGGTCTACCGCCGCTATCGCTCCCTGCGTGACCGGAGCGGCGACGGCCGGCATTATCGGCTCCATGCCCAGGACCACAGCGGCAATCCGGCGGTTGGGGTGACCGTCGACCCCTCGGTGTGGCAGCGTTGGCGGGAAGACGAGAATTACCGCCCGTCGACCCTGGTGCGGGCGGGCTGTGTGCCGCCGCTGGAGTAATCCAGGAGAGCCTCGCGACTCCCCGAGCAATCATTCTGGCGGCCCCGGTTCGCTGTTAGGCTGTACCGCGTCGTTATCCATCACGAGGAGTGGGCATGACCGATACCCCCTATGCGAAGACCTTGACCGCCCTGGATGCGCTGCATGCGCAGGATCCGCGTAGCGCGGAGGTGGAGGGCGAGGCCGTGCCTCGGGAGCTGTGGCACGCCGGGCGCATGAGCGCCTGGCTTGAGCGGCTGTATGAGCGGCCTGATGAGCTGATGCACCTGGCGGTGCGCGGCCAGCACCTGCAGCGTTGGCAGGTGCCGCGCAGTGACTACCCGGAAGGGCGGGTGGGTTATTTGACCTGGCGGCGCGACCAGGGCCAGCGCGCCGGCGAAACCACCGCCGGGCTGATGCGCGAGGCGGGCTTTGATGATGAGTCGGCCGAGGCGGTGCTGCGGATGATCCGCAAGCAGGGCCTGGGACGCGACCCGGGGGCCCAGGCGGTAGAAGACTGCGCCTGCCTGGTGTTCCTGGAGAACTACTTCGCCGACTTCGCCAAGCAGATCGACCACGATCACCTGATTCGCATCGTGCAGATGACCTGGAAGAAGATGTCGCCCAGGGCCCATGAGCTGGCGCTAGGCCTGCCCATGAGCGATGCGGCGCGGGGCCTGGTGGCGGAGGCGCTGGCGGGCTAGGCCTAGTTTATCAGCTTGGCGCTGTACCAGGCGATCATGCGCTCCTCGTCGGTGGGAATCACCCAGGCGCCCACGCGGCTGTCGGCGCGGCTGATGCGGCTGGTGTCGTGGTGGTTGGCGTCGGGGTCGAGCTCCAGGCCCAGCCACTCGCAGCCCCGGCAGATCGCCTCGCGGACCGGGCCGGCGCGTTCGCCGATGCCGGCGGTGAAGACGAGCTGGTCGAGCCCGCCCAGGGCGGCGGCCAGGCTGCCGATCTCGCGCACGGCGCGGTAGGCGTAGAGTTCGATGGCTTCCCGGGCCTCTTCCGCGGGGCTGTCGAGCAGTTCGCGCATGTCTCCGCTGATGCCGGACACGCCGAGCAGGCCAGAGCGTTTGTAGAGCAGCTCGGTGACCTCCTCGACGCTCATGCCCTCCTGCTGGATCAGGTGCAAGACAAGCCCGGGATCGAGGCTGCCGCTGCGGGTGCCCATGGGCATGCCCTCGATGGCGGTGAAGCCCATGGTGGAGGCCACGCTGACGCCGTCGCGGATGGCGCAGAGGCTGGCGCCGTTGCCCAGGTGGGCGACGATCACTCGCTCGCGGGGGGCATCGCCCAGATGGTGGGGCAACACCTGGTTGATGAAGTCATAGGAGAGGCCGTGGAAGCCGTAGCGGATCAGCCCCCGCGCGGTCATCTCCCGGGGCAGCGCGAACTGGCGGGCCACCTCGGGCTGGTCGGCGTGGAAGGCGGTGTCGAAGCAGGCCACTTGGGGCAGCTCGGGGTGGCGCTTGGCCAGCGGCGCCACCGGCGCCAGGCAGAAAGGCTGGGGAAGCGGCGCCAGGGATTCGAGCTCGCCCAGCGCGGCGGTGATCTCGGGCGTGAGCAGCACCGGGCGGTGATACGCGCGCCCACCATGCACCACCCGGTGCCCCACCGCGGCCAGCGCCAGGTCGGGCAGCTCGTCGAGCCAGCTCAGCAGGCGCGCAGTGGCGTCGGGCAGCTCGAGCCGGGCGGGCAGCTCGCCCATGTCGACCGGGACCGGTTGGCCTTCACCGTCCACCAGCGTCAGCTTGGGCGTGCCACCGTTCAGTCCGGAAAACTTGCCGCGATAGCGGGGCGACAGGGTGTCGAGGGAGTCGGCACCCGTCAGCGGGTAGAGGGCAAACTTGAGGCTGGATGAGCCGCTGTTGAGGGTCAGGATGTGGCTCATCTCAGGCTCCCTGGTCGGAATCGGGCAGGCCCTTGAGCTTCTGGTGGTCGGCCACCAGCAGGGCCAGCGCGCAGGAGGCCATGCGGGTGATGGCCTCATCGGCGCGGCTGGTCAGGATGATGGGAACCCGGGCGCCCAGCACCAGGCCGGCGCCGGTGGCATCGGCCAGGTAGGTCAGCTGCTTCATCAGCATGTTGGCGGATTCCAGGTCCGGGGCGACCAGGATATCCGCCCGACCGGCCACCGGAGACTCGATGCCCTTGGTGCGTGCGGCGCTCTCCGAGATCGCATTGTCGAAGGCCAGTGGGCCGTCCAGGGTGCCGCCCTTGATCTGGCCGCGGTCGGCCATCTTGCACAGGGCGGCGGCATCCAGAGTAGAGGGGAGCCGGGGGTTGATGGTTTCCACCGCGGAGAGAATGGCCACCTTGGGGTCGCGATTGCCCAGGGCATGGGCCAGCTCGATGGCATTGCAGATAATGTCGCGCTTCTGGTCGAGGCTGGGGGAGATATTGATGGCGGCATCGGTGATGAACAGCGGCCGCGGGTAGGTCGGCACATCGAAGGCCATCACGTGGCTGATGCAGCGTTCGGTGCGCAGGCCACCGTCGCGCTTGAGTACCTCGTGCATCAGCTCGTCGGTGTGCAGGGCCCCCTTCATGATGGCCGCGGCCCGCCCCTCATGCACCAGGGCCACGGCGCGCTCCGCGGCGGCGTGGCTATGGGGCACGTCGATCAGCTCGAACTCGCTGATGTCGAGCTGGGCGGCATCGGCCGCGGCGCGAATCTTCGCCTCGGGTCCGACCAGCAGGGGAATGATCAGGCCCTGGCGGGCGGCGGCCACGGCGCCGGTCAGTGAGACGTCATCCACCGGGTGTACCACCGCCACGGGAATGGCGGGCGGATGGTCGGCGGCGGAGAGGATCTCGTGCAGGCGACCCCGCTCGGCCAGGCGCACCGTGGGCATCACGGTGCGGGGGCGGCGGATCTTCTCCGTGGGGGCAAGCACCCGAGCCTCCCCCTCGATCACCACCTTGCCCCGCTGGTTCTCGCAGCGGCAGTCCAGGGTCAGCTGCGAGCGGGCGTCATCCTTGGCGGTGACGCGCACGCTAACCTTGAGCATATCGCCCAGGTTGACCGGTGCCCGGAAGCTTAGCGTCTGCCTCAGGTAGAGGGTGCCGGGCCCGGGCAACTGGGTGCCCAGCACCGTGGAGATGAGAGCTCCGCCCCACATACCGTGGGCGATGACCTCCTGGAAGCGTGAGCTGCGCGCGAAATCGTCATCCACATGGGACGGGTTGACGTCCCCGGACATGATGGCGAACAGCTTGATGTCATCCAGGGTCAGGCGTTTTTCGAGGTGCGCCTCGTCGCCTACCTGAATCTCGTCGAAGGTGCGATTCTCGATATAGCGGTCGTCGTTGGGGGCATCCATATGGGGGGCTCCGATGGTGATTACTGCGATGCAGCAAATTCAGATTCCATCATAGCCTGTCTCTGGTGACCGTGCGTTGACCGGCAGGGGAGTTGCGACAAACCCGGTTCCTATGATTGGGGGTGTTCCGCCCTGCCTACTAAAGCCTGGCGGGTCATGGTGACATGACCCGCCAGCGTCCTTGGGTGGTTATGGCTCGGTCAGGGGATCAGCGTGCGGGCGGATTCGAGGTAGATCTCGCCGTTGCTGCGCACGCGTTCGATGTTGCCGGTCTCGGAACCGAGATGGACCTCTTCCAGTACCTCGGCCATCTCTTCGACCTCTTCGCTGATCTTCTCGAGGGCGTTCTCCAGGGTGTAGGTGAGGATGTGGATCTCGCCAATCTCGCGCATGGTCAGCTCATCCTTGGCGAGAATGTCGGCGAGTTGCTGGTTGTACTGGGAGAAGTTGGCTACCGCCTCGGCCAGAGTGCCCGAGGGCTCTCCCTCGAAGTGCTCACCCGACTTTTCTTCAGCGAGGGCAGGGGTGGCCAGCAGGGCGGTCAACAGGGCGGTCAAAGCAAGTGTCTTCATGTGTGTTCTCCTCGGCGGAAATGAGAAATATTCCCATCAATGCCTCAGCGTAGCACCTCCCCGAGGGCCCTGATGGATCTGCGTCAAAGTGTCGCCACTAGCCCGTTCTGGCTCTCGCAGGGTTTGCCATGACGGACGATCAGGCGCCGCTCGGTAAGGTTCATGACGACCCCGAACAGCGTCTCCATGCGCTCTTCCTCGGGCTGGGCGGGGTTGAAGTGACGGCAGATCGATAGCGGTTCGCCGTGGTGGTCGCTGAGGATCTCGAACAGCTCACTCTCGCCGATCTCGCCCTGAGCGGGCAGCGATTCGCGGAGACGTTCGTCCAGGCGCGCCAAGCGCGGCCGGGAGTCGGGGCGCGGGAAGTCCTCTACTTGATTGGCGGCGGCGTAGAGGTGATTGGTGTGGGTAACCACGCCGCCCTCGGCCTCGAGACGTCCCGGCTCGCCGGGGTGCACCTCCAGGCCCACCGCCTCGCCCTCGGCACTGGCAAGCAGGAAATGGGCCGGTGAGCAGACCCGGTCGCGGCTGGCCACGGCCACGGCGCTCTTCAGATCGGGGCTCTCGAGGATCTTGCGCAGGGCCACGTGGATCGGCAGCCCCTCGCCGCAGGTTTGCGAACGAATGGCGTTGAGGCAGACGCCGATGCCGTGGGCGTTCATGCCGATCTTGGCCACCATGCCCGCCTCGCCGATGCTGACCAGCGGCGCCTGGCCCTGGCCGCTGATCTTCAGCACCACCCCGTTGTGCAGCTGATCCGTACGCCAGTCCCAGTTCTGGGCCAGCCACTGGGTGCCGCCGCGGGCCAGGGCGAAGGCAGAGCAGCCGCCGCTGGCGCGGGTCAGCGAGATCTCGCTTCTGCAGTTGAGGGTGAGGATGTCGATGGGGTCTATCCCGGCACCCTCGGCGATGGCGTCCATCTCCTCGAGGATCTCGGGAAAGCCGCGTTCGATCATGGCGCCGAAGCGTTCGGCCTCGACCCGCGCCCGGGCCCAGCGGATGCCCACGAAGTCGTGGAACAGCCGGTCATAGACTTCCAGGCTACGCTGGATCAGTCGAGCGTGGGCTCGACCGTGGGCCAGGCCGATCTCGCGGCGGCTGCCACTGAGCTCGGTGACGGTGAGCAGCTGCTGCAGCATGGTTCGAGCGCCTCCTCCTGGCGGGGTAGAGTCTCAGTATAGGTCTGCTGGTGTCACGCGCCGCCTCGCTCTGAGGTTGACGGACGGCACCGCCAGCGTTGGTAGCGACGGCTTGAGATTTTCCATGGAGCGTTCCAGATTGAGCGTGGGGCTAATCCAGCCATCCCGAAGCGGCCTGACCATCAAGCTAACAAAACGAACAACCAGCGGGGCAACAATATGAAGAAGAGCATCCTGTCGATGGCCATCGCGGCCTCAGCCCTGAGCCTGGCCGGGGCGGCCCAGGCCGAGGTGAAAATCGGTTTCCTTGGCGGTTTCACCGGCGGTATCGAGAGCCTGACACCGTCGATTTTCGCGGGCGCCCAGTTGGCGGTGCAGCAGGTCAACGAGCAGGGCGGCATCCTGGGCGGCCAGACTCTGGTCATGCCCAGTGGGGACACAACCTGCGGCGATGCCTCGGCGGCCTCCAACGCGGCGGACCGCATGGTCAACACCGAGAACGTCACTGCCATCGTCGGTGCGCTGTGTACCGGGGCGACCATCGCGGCGGCCAACAACGCGGGCATTCCCGGTGGCGTGGTGATGGTTTCGCCGGCCTCCACGGCGCCGGCGGTCAGCGAACTCGACGACAACGACCTGGTGTTCCGCACCGTGCCCTCCGATGCCTTCCAGGGCGAGATGCTGGCCAAGCTGGTGCTCGACAAGGGCATCGACGTCGTGGCCGTGACCTATGTGAACAACGACTACGGTCGCGGCCTGTCGGATGCCTTCGGCGAGGCCTTCGAGGCGGGCGGCGGCACCGTGGCGGAGAACCTGGCCCACGAGGATAACCGCGCCGACTACCGCTCCGAGCTGGGCTCGCTCTCCGCCAGCGGCGCCGACACTCTGGTGGTGCTCGCCTATGCCGACACCTCCGGCCAGACGGTGCTGCGCCAGGCCTACGAGGCCGGCACCTTCACCCAGTACGTGGGGGCGGACGGCATGGTGGGCGACAGCCTGGTGGAGGCGATCGGTGCCGATGTGCTGGAGGGGATGATCGCCACCCGCCCGGGCAGTCCCGACCTGCCGGGTGCCGAGCTCTTCAACGCCGCCGCCGAGGCCGCCGACATCGACCCCAGCGCGGTGTTCGCCGCCCAGGCCTATGACGCCGCCTTCCTGCTGGCCTTGGCCATCGAGCAGAACGGCAGCGCCGAGCGTGAGGGACTCTCCGCGGCGCTGCGCAGCGTGGCGATGGAGCCAGGGGAGATCATCCTGCCCGGTGAGTGGGAGAAGGCTGTGGAGCTGATCGCCGCCGGCACCGAGATCAATTACGAGGGCGCCTCCGGCACCCACGAGTTCGACGAGAACGGCGACGTGCCCGGCGTGGTGGTCGAGATGACCGTGGAAGACGGCCGCTTCGTCAGCAAGGGCTTCGTGGAGCCCTGAGCGCACCGCGCTGAGCTGATCAGAGCGC
>PWIZ01000371.1 GCA_003560175.1 Halomonas sp.
AGGAGCCCGATTCATCGGGCGATGCCGTGCTTTCGGGCAAGCCGGGGCTGGCTGTCGAGCGATATCTACCCAAGGGCGCTGGAGCAAGCGCAGCGCCAGGGTTTCGCCCTTGGGCATCGCGAGATGGCCTGCGCTGGCGTCTACCGCTATCGTACGCCTAGCTCCCGGAAACCGACCCCAAAGCGCCGAGGCAGTAGTACTTGGTCTCCAGGTACTCGTCGATGCCGGTGATGCCGCCCTCGCGGCCCAGGCCGGACTGCTTGACGCCGCCGAAGGGCACCGGAGGGCCGGTCATCTTCACGGAGTTGACCGACACCATGCCGAACTCCAATGCCCGCAGCAGCTTCCAAATGCGCCGGATATCGTGGGTATAGACGTAGGCCGCGAGACCGTACTGGGTGTCGTTGGCCAGGGCAATCGCCTCATCGTCGTCGGCATAGGCCATGACGCCGGCGATGGGAGCGAAGCTCTCCTCCTGCCACAGCCGCATGTCCCGGGTCAGCCCGGTCAGCAGCACAGGCATGAAGAAGTTCTCGCCCGGCGCCTGGCTCTGGTCGCCGGCCACCAGGGTCGCGCCCTTGGAGATAGCGTCGTCGACGATGCCGGCGGCCTTGCCCACCGCCTGGGCGTGGATCAGCGGGCCCATATCGACCTCGCTCTCCATGCCGTTGCCCACGGTGAGCGCCGCCATGCGCTCGGCAAAGTGCACGACGAACTCGTCATGGATCGACTCGTGGACCAGGATGCGGTCCGCGGCCAGGCAGTCCTGCCCGGAGGTCTGGAACTTGGCCGTCACTGCGGCGAAGGCCGCCTCCCTGGGATCCATGTCGGGGCCGACGATGAAGGGCGCGTCGCCACCCAGCTCCAGGGAGACCCGCTTGACGGTGTTGGCGCACTGCTCCAGCAGCAGGCGGCCGACCCGGGTAGAGCCGGTGAAGGAGAGCGCCTTGACGCGGGGCTCGGCACACAGCAGCTGAGACACCTCGGCGGGCTCGCCCAGCACCACGTTGAACACGCCCGCCGGAATGCCGGCGCGTTCGGCCAATTCGGCCAGGGCCAGCGCCGAGAAGGGGGTTTCGCCGGCCGGCTTGACGATCACCGGGCAGCCGGCGGCCATGGCCGCGGCGGCCTTGCGGGTGATCATCGCCAGCGGGAAGTTCCAGGGCGTGATCAGGGCGGCGATGCCCACTGGCTCCTTGAGGGTACCCAGGGCGGCGTTGGGGATGTGGCTGGGAATGGTCTCGCCGAAGGTACGCTTGCCCTCCTCGGCGAACCAGCGCACGAAGCTGGCGCCGTACTCCACCTCACCGCGGGCGTCCGGCAGTGGCTTGCCCTGCTCCAGGGTCATGAGGATGGCCAGGTCCTCGCGGTTGGCCTGGAGCAGGTCGTACCAGGCCAGCAGGCGCTCGCAGCGCTCATCGGCACGCAGCGCGCGCCAGTGCACGAAGGCGGCATCGGCAGCGTCCACGGCGGCGCGGATCTGGTGAGGCTCGAGCCAGGGAATGTACCCGAGGGCATCGCCGGTGGCCGGGTCGAACACGGCCTCCTCGCGGCCCCCCTCGCCATGGATCCACTTGCCATCCACGTAGGCATGTTGGCGGTACAGGCGCGGATCGCTGAGCTTGCTGGATAGATTCATGCGGTATCTCCCTGACGCGCCGGCCGAATTGGCATTGGAGGCCGGCGTCGATGACACGGTCGAGCCGCCTGGAGGAACTCCTCAAGTGCGGCTCGATGAGTTCATGGTAAGGGAGATGAATGGCGGTTACTTTTCGTTAGCCGCCTCAGCGGATGCGCTTTTTTTTGTCCGCCGCCGCCTGACAGGAAGATTTTCTGTGCGACCGTTCAGCCCGCTTCGGGATTGGCCAGTGCTGCTTCGGTGAACACCAGCAGACCCAGCTCCGGCCGGTAGCCATGGATCTCGGTGACATCCAGGGCCTGCAGGAAGTAGAGAATCTCCTCGCTGACCACCTGCCCCGGCACCAATACCGGGAAGCCTGGCGGATAGGGGATCACGAAGCTCGCGGAGACCACGTCGCGGCCAGCGCGCATCTCGGCCTGCAGCTCGCCGTTGTCGAAGCGCAGGTACTCGGTGTTCTCCTCGTCGTAGGCCAGGAAGTAGGCGCAGCGGATATCGCCCTGGGGGGTCTCGCTGCACTGGCGGAAGGCGTCATGGAAACGGCTGAAGTCAGGCAGCGGCGGCAGCTCCTCGGTCAGCGAGCGCACCCGGTTCTCGATGATCCGGCGCTCGGGCCGACTGCTCTCCTCCCAGCGGGCCTCGAACTCCTTGGCCAGCTTGAGCAATACGTCGAGCAGATAGGCGATGGAGCCCCGGGTGGTGCCGATATTGGTCATGAACAGCACGGTGTTGCGCGAGGTCTTGTTGATCTGGATGCCGTACTTGTTCATCAGATATTCGTTCTTGAAGGTATCACCGTCGATGCCCGTGGCGCCGATGGCGATGGTGATGCGGCTCGGATCGACGACGAACTCGTCATTGGCCCAGGCCTCCTCCATCTTGTTCCAGCCGGTGGCGGGGTCGTAGAAGGTGTCGACGCCCGACTGGCGGTACTCCAGCGGCACCATGTCCTTGTTGATCAGCACCCGGAAATACTTCTGCAGCAGCGGATGGGTATAGAGCTGTTCGCGCAGCGACAGCGCCGCTTCCACCTGGGCATGCACCAGCTCGAACCCCTCCATCTCGGCCTGCATGCGGCCCACGTCCAGGGAAGCGATGATCTGGTAGTTGGGCGAGGTCGAGGTGTGGGTCATGTAGGCTTCGTGGAACGGCGCCTCGACCTTCTGGCGATAGTCCTGGTCCCAAACGTGGATCATCGACCCCTGCCGGAGCGAGGTCAGGGTCTTGTGGGTGGAGTGGGTGGCATAGGCGCGGATGCGCACCGAATCCGGGTCGGGCAGCAGGCGCTGCTCGAGCCAGGTGGCGTCATCGTCGGGGTCGAGCTGATCGAACTCGGCCTTCCAGGCCGCGTACTCCTCGCGATAGGCGTCGCTGCGGTAGCGGTCGCGCAGGGTACGGGCGGCATGCATGGCGGTGCGCGGCCGATAGGTGGGGTTGAAGCCGGCAAAGGCGAACCAGGCCTCGTCCCACAGGAATACCAAGTCGGGCTTGATGGCCAGACACTCCTCCATCACCCGGCGCACGTTGTAGACCACACCATCGAAGGTGCAGTTGGTCAGCAGCAGCATCTTGACCTTGTGCAGCTGACCGGCGCGTTTGTACTGGAGCAGCGTCTTCTTGATCTCCTTGAGCGGCACCGCGCCGTACATGGAGTAGTCGTGGAGCGGGTAGGAGTCCAGATAGCTGACGTGGGCTCCGGCCAGCACCATGCCGTAGTGGTGGGACTTGTGGCAGTCGCGGTCGATCAGCACGATGTCGCGGGGCTTGACCAGTGCCTGCAGCACGATCTTGTTGGCCGTCGAGGTACCATTGGTGACGAAGAAGCTCTGCCGGGCACCGAAGGCGCGGGCGGCGTACTCCTGAGCCTTCTTGATCGGACCATAGGGCTGCAGCAGCGAATCCAGCCCGCCGGAAGTGGCCGACGTCTCGGCAAGAAAGATATTGATGCCGTAGAAGTCGATCATATGGCCCGCCCAGTGGGATCGGGTGATCGACTTGCCCCGGGAGATGGGCATGGCATGGAAGACCCCGGTGGGCTTCCGGCTGTACTCGCGCAGGGCATCGAAGAAGGGCGTGCGGTAGCGGCTGTCGATGGCGCGCAGAATGGTGTGGTGCTGCTCGATGTAATCCGTCTCGCGGTAGAAGATCCGATTGAAGTGACGGATATCGCGACTGGCAGTGGCCTCCACGTCGCCGCTGGTGACCAGGAACTGGTCGATCTCGGGGCGCAGCTCGTGGATCATCGAGCTGAGCAGGATGCTGCGCTCGGCCTCGGACTGGTGCTCGAGGGCCTGCTCGGAGAGCCCTTCCAGGTAATTGCGCAGCGCGCTGAGGTTGTACTTCGACTTGTAGGGAAACTCGTAGCGAATCAGGCAGGCCTGGATGTTGGGGTTGACCAGTACGGCGATCAGGGCGTCCTCGAAGCTTCGGACCGTGACCACGTCATAGGCGAAGCGATCCTCCGGGCGGCGCATGTTGCGGAAGGCCTCGCGGACCACCTCCTCCTCCTGGGTCGAGAGGTTGTCGACGATCAACAGCTCAAAGTAGGGCTGGGCGGAACTGTTGGAGGCCGGGTGGCCACGGCGTAGCTGGGCCAGGGCATCCAGGGTCTCCAGGTCTTCGGCGTCGGCATCGGTCTCGCTGAGGTCCACATGACGGCGTCGATAGGACTCACTGATCAGCGCCCGCACCAGTCGCTTGACCACCTTCTCCAGCAGCACGTACTCCTCGCGGTCGAACAGCGACCAGAGGTGGCGGAAGTCCTCCTTGGAGGGAAAGGCGTGGTAGTCCTCGATGATCTCGAGACGCGTCAACTTGACGTCGATCGCCTTCACCAGGTTCCTGGCCCGACTTTCGTCGGTAAGGCGAATCAGCTGGCCCAGGTCACGCTTGAGTGCGTTCCAGGTATCGGCGCGCAGCTGAGAGATCTTGTGATAGAAGCCCAGTGCGGTATAGGGCGTTTCAGTCTGGCTGGTCTCTTGCATGGCGATACCCTTCCGTGATGAATGTCGTAATCGATATCGATCAGCTGCCGAACCTCTCCACCACGCCGTAGCGCACGGTGATCAATTCCTCAGGGAAGTGATCGAAGCTCAGATCCAGATCAAGACCGGGCCAGTGGTAGCGAACGCGACCCTCCCCGGGGCGATAGAAAGCCGAATAGATGGTGCCCAGACCGCGGCGATAGTCGTGACGGAACAGCGGCGGTGCCGAAAAGGCGGCCTCCAGGCGCGCCTCGCTGGTGGCTTCGTCATCCACCAGGATGGAGAGCTGGCGTTCGCGGATCAGCGTCTCCGAGGCCAGCGCATGGGCGTACCACTCGATGCGCTTCTGATGGTTGGTGGCCACCGGCACCCGGCGGATGCTCGCCTGGCGGTCCGGCCCAATCATCGCCGTCACGTAGCGTCCGGCAGCATCGGCCACGGTGATGTTGTAGGCCATGTGGGTAGGCACCCGGGCCAGTACCTCGGCAGCCTCGGGCACGCTGTCGCAGAACTCCAGCAGGTAGCGCAGGATCACCGGCGCGCCGAAGCCATCACCCACCGCCTTGCGCCCCCCGAAAGCCAGCGATACGGCGAGCCCCCGGTCGTTCATGCCATCGAGCACCCCCCACAGGCAGTCCGTCATGGCGATCACGCCGCGATCATTCCAGCGGGTGTATAGAACAGACCCCTCGCAGAGCTCCGGCGGGTAGTCGTAGTTGCGCGCCAACAGGGTACCCCCCGGCCGAGCCAACACCGCCTGAGAGCACCCCGTGATGTAGGGCGGCGGCTGGTAGAGGCTGAGGAAGCGCGAGACCAGGTCGCCGCCGCCGGCCAGCTCGCACAGCGCACGGTAGGTAGGCAGCAGCTCCGGCATGTGACGACGCAGGGCGTTGAGACAGGCGAGGTATCCCGGGCGCTCGCGCTCACCCTCAGCCAGGTACCAGGACTCGTAGGCGGACCAGTGCGCATCGAAGAGGGAGCGCCACTTGGGGCCCGGCGTCGCTTCGTGCAGGGTGCGAAAGACCAGCGTCTTGTCGTCCATTTCCGTAGGCGCCGCCCTCGAGAAACCGGCGCCCTCCCCCTTCACAGGATCTTGAAGTTGCCGCCGCCAACGGCATGGCTGACGGCGACCTGTTCCACCACGGGATCCTGCAGCGACTGCCCGGCATACTGGCCACGAATGCCGTCGATCCAGGCGCGGGCCCGCTCATTGAGCTGGAAGTCGTCGTCCATCAGCCGTCCGCGGGTGATCAGGATGCCCAGGTCGGCCCCCTCGTAGCGGAAGTCACCGGCACCGCTGATACGCAGGAAGAAGCCCTCCTGGTCGTTCTCGGCGGCATGGGGGTGGTAGCTGTAGTGATCGTAGGCGAGGCTGCCGTCGCCGCTCATCTTCCACAGCCCGGTTTTCGGCGCGCCGGTCAACAGGTCAACACTCTCGTCGGTGTGCTTGATCACCAGCTGACTCCAGCTGTCGACGCTCTCGGGGTGGGCCCAGCGCTCGTTGATCTCGTTGATGTCGAGGTCGAAGTCGACATCGGAAAACTCCAGAAGATGGAAGAGAAACAGCGGGATATCCGAGTGGGCAAAGGCCGCCACGTTGGTCAGCGAGCTGGCTCCGGTGACCCGCGGGTTGAGTTCGCCCAGATAGACCTCGCCGTTGTCCATGTCGATCAGGAAGTCGAGTTCGAAGTAGCCGCGATAGCCCTCCTCACGCAGCGCCTCGCCGAACTTGAAGGTGTACTCCCGAGCCTTGTCACGGATCTCCTGGGTAAAGGCACCGGCGAACATCTCGTTGCCGCACCAGCCACCCTTGTAAGGAGTCAGTGTCTTGAAGCCCACCAGCTCGGTCATCAGCGGCCCCACCACCGTGCCGCAGCGGGTGGCACAGGCCTCGATGGCCGAGCCACGACAGTTGATGCGCTTCATGATCTTGACCTCGGGCTCGGCCTCGATCTCCTCGGCGTGCTTGTAATAATCCTCTTCGCTGGCGATGAAGAAGGTGGTGTGGCCGGAGTCGCCGAAGGCGGTCTGCACCACCAGGTCGGGCCCAAGTTCCTGGCTCACCTCGCAGAGCTCCCGGTAACTGCCTACCCGGGCCAACACGTTGGGCACGCTAGGCACGCCGGCCTTGTTGCCGATGCGCACCGTTTCGATCTTGTTATCCATCCGCTGACGCAGCGTCGCCGGCGGGAAGGCCACCTTGAGCCCCAACTGACGGCACACCTCCTCCGTGTGTTCGTCGAACATCAGGAAGGCGGCGGTTCCGGCATTTTCGCCATCGGCCCGGGACTGGATGAAATCGATGACCTCCTTGTGCTCCAGGAGGTAGTTGTTGATGTCCTCGATGCTCTCGAAGTCCCGCGGGAACTTCTCCTTCGGCACGAAGACGTTGCGCTGCTGGCCGTCGAAGCAATCGATGTAGTTGATATGGCGGAAGTTGCCCACCCAGTCGCCGATGCCGAGCAGGTTGAAGTTGGTGGCCGAGATAAAGTAGATCGGCTCCTTGTTGTTGCGAAAGTGGCGGCGGACATCGGCAATGCTGGTGATCTTGTTCATTGTTGTCGCTCCAACGATGGCGGATGAGGAAGCGTCGGCCGCTCTCGCGGCGGATGGTGTCGCGGCGGGCGAGGAGTCCCCGAGGCCGAGGAGTCGGCACAGGGCACGCTTGAGGGACTCCAGCATCATGGTCTCCTTACCGAGACAGGGAGCAGCGGTTCAATACTCCTCGACGTCGGCGCGTAGCGGCTTGACCAGCGGCCCGAGGGTGTCGAGGAAGGGAGAGGATTTGTTCTCACTGCGATAGACCGAAAAATCTGCGCGGCGGTCGCGAAAGCTCTTGAGGGGCTGGCCGAGACCACGCAAACCGGTCTCGCGCTCACGGCGCACTCGGTTGAGGTCAACCTCGATGGGCATTACCTCCTCGCCGGTGCCGGCCTGGTGAATGACGTCACCGGAGGGACCGACCACGATGGAACGCCCGTTGCCGATGGCGCCGGCGCCGTTGATATCGAAGAAGTAACACTGATTCACCGCGGCATTGGTACGGGCGATGGAGAGCTCGATGTCACGGTCAATGGTGTCGGTCATGGTCGGGTGCAGGATCACCTCGGCGCCCATGGCGGCCAGGGTGCGGGTGGTTTCAGGGAACCACATGTCGTAGCAGATCGACACCCCGAATCGGGCCACGTTGGGCACATCGAACACCACAAACTCGCTGCCACTCTCCACACCTGCCTCATAGGGGAGGAAGGGGAACATCTTGCGATAGCGGGTCACTACCTGGCCGTGGGGGTTGATCACCGACAGGGTATTGAAGATGCCCTCGTCAGTCTGTTCGAACATGGAGCCAGGAATCAGCCAGATACGATGCTGCTCGGCGATCTGACAGAACAGCTGCTCGGTGTGACTGGGCATCGGCTGAGCAAGGTGCGGCGAGGCCCCCATTGGCATCAACTCGCTGAACAACACCATCTGGACCTGGGGGAAGCGGCTCATCAGCACGTCGACCCGGTGGCGCATGGCTTCGGTGTTGTCGCCGTGGTGAAGGGCATGCATCTGCACACCAGCAATGGTGAAATAAGACATCTTGATCTCTCTGCGTCAGGCGATCTCGAAACCTCGAGGGCGCTGTCAATTATCTATCGAACATGACCGGCACCGTCTAAAGCATGCCGGAAAGATCGCCCGGCATAGTGAGCAGAAACGGATGCTCACCCTTTGATTACAGTTTATGCCACACAGCGGCGGAAGGAATCAACGCTGTGCTCGCGAAGCGCAGATGCCAAGGAGGACAGAAGACGAGACTCATGGAGCGAGATCGCTGCCCAGGAAGCCTGGGTCCGGGCTCTTGACCGTCTTGGTGACGATATAGGTGAAGTAGCGCTCGATGCCGGCCTCGCCGGTCAGCCAGGTATCGATCAGCCGCTGGTAGGCGTCGATGGAGTCGGCCTCGACCTTGATCAGATAGTCGACGCCGCCACCCACGGCCACGCACTCGGTGACCTCGGGGGTGGCGTGGACCAGGGCCTCGAAGCGGGTAAAGCTCTCGGCGTTGTGGGCCTTGAGCTCGATCTGCACCCACACCGGCGTACGCTTGAGCAGCGCCGCAGAGTTGATGCGGGCGCTGTAGCCCTCGATGATACCGGCCTTCTCCAGCCGCCGGACTCGTTCCCAGCAAGGGCTAACCGAGAGATTGATCGCCTCGGCCAGCTTCGACTTGGTGATGCGCCCATCCCGGGAGAGGATCTCGAGGATCTTGAGGTCATAACGATCGAGCTTCATGGGTTTCTCTAGTGAAGGGTTCAGCCCAGCGAGTCCACCACGTCGGCGATCACCGCGATGGTGTCGCCCATGTTGACCAG
>PWIZ01000374.1 GCA_003560175.1 Halomonas sp.
ACTTGTGAGGGATCTCGGCGAAGGTGGTGCCCGCCTCGAAGGAGACGGTGCTGATCATCTCGCCGCCGCCCTGCCAGGGCGGCATCGCCTCGAGCAGCGCCGCCTTGCCGTAGAGCACGCCAACGCCGGTGGGGCCATAGACCTTGTGGCCGGAGAAGGCGTAGAAGTCGGCGTCGATATCGCGTACATCCACTTCCTGATGGGGCGTGGCCTGTGCGCCATCCACCAGAATCAGTGCCCCGTGAGCGTGGGCCAGAGCCGCCATCTCCTTGACCGGGTTGACGGTGCCGAAGGCGTTGGAGATGTGGTTGACCGCCACCAGCCGGGTACGCTCGCCAAGCAGCGCCCGGTAAGCCTCGAGATCCAGCACGCCGCGCTCATCCACCGGGATCACCTTGATGGTGAAGCCAAGCTCACGGGCCAGCATCTGCCAGGGCACGATATTGGAGTGGTGTTCCAGGCGCGAGATCAGCACCTCGTCGCCGGCCTCGAGATTGGCGCGACCCCAGGCGTTGGCCACCAGGTTGATCGCCTCGGTGGTGCCACGGGTGAAGATGATCTCGCGACCCTCGGCGGCGTTGAGAAAGCCGCGCACCGTCTCCCGGGTGCCCTCGAAGGCGGCGGTGGCCTCGTCGGACAGAGTATGCAGCCCGCGGTGGATATTGGCGTTGTAGCGACCATAGTAGTCATCGAACGCCGCGATCACCCGGCGAGGGGTCTGGCTGGTGGCCGCATTGTCGAGATAGACCAACGGCCGGCCATGCACCTGGCGGGAAAGGATCGGAAACTCCGCGCGGATTGCCGCCACGTCCAGAGTGGGGACGTCGGCATCGCGGATAGCCAGTTCGTTCATGGCGTACTCCTCTTCAAGGACGCGCTCACTCATCGTCCAGGGCCACGGCGGTTTCCACCAGCCCGGCCAGGTTGAAGCGCTCCGGCAGCTTGCCGGCTACCGCCAGTTCGACACGCTCGGAGATGGTATCGAGGCTCACCTCCTCGAGCACCTCACCGGCGAAGGCCAGGGTCAGCAGCCCTCGGGCGGTCTGACGGTCGATGCCGCGAGTGCGCAGGGCGAAGATAGCCTCCTCGTCGAGCTGGCCGGTGGTGGAGCCGTGAGAACACTTGACGTCGTCGGCGTAGATCTCGAGCTCGGGCTTGGCATCGATCTGGGCACGGTCGGAGAGCAGCAGGTTGGCGTTGCTCTGGTAGCCCTCGATCTTCTGGCTGTCGCGCTTGACCATTATCTTGCCGTTGAACACGCCATGGGCGCGATCATCGAGAATGCCCTTGTAATTCTCGTTGGAGTAGGTGTTAGGCGCGTTGTGGTTGGCCAGGGTGTGGCTGTCCACGTGCTGGCGACCCTGACCATAGAAGAGCCCGTAGAAATTGGCGGTAGCCCCCTGGCCGTTGAGCTCGCTGATCAGGTCGGTGCGCACCAGGCTCCCCCCCAGGTTCAGGTTGAACGAGGTGTAGGTGCTGTCGCGGCCCTGCTCCACATGGATGCTGGCCACGTGCAGGTCGGCCAGCGGCGCCTCCTGCAGCTTGTAGTGGGTCAGAATCGCCCCGCGGTCAAGCATGACCTCCGCCACCAGGTTGGTGAAGTTGGCCGCCGACTCCTCGCCGATATGATGCTCGATCACGGTGGCCTGGCTGCGCCCGGCCGCCTCGATCAGGATGCGCGGGTGGCTCATGACCGGCTGCTCGCCGGCGCGGGAGAGGAACTGCAGCACAATCGGCTTTTCCACCACGGTGCCCGGCGCCAGGCGCAGCACGGCGCCCTCTTCCGTGAAGGCCGTGTTGAGCGCCGAGAAGGGCGAGAACTCCACCCCGGTGAGCCGGCCCAGGGGGCCACCCACCGTTTCGTGGTTCTCCTCGAGGGCCCGGGAGAGGGGCAGCAGCGCCACTCCCGACGGCAGGCCCTCGAGCTGTGAGAGTGCCGCCGAGAAGATGCCGTCGACGAAGGTCAGCCGGTGGGCGTCGATGGGCAGAGTCAGTGCCGCTGCGGTAGCCGGAGAAAACTCGGCGTCGGCGGCCAGGGCGAAGTCACCCCGGGCAATCGCGCGCACGTCGGTGTATTTCCAGGCCTCATCGCGGCGTGTCGGGAAGCCCAGCGCCTCGAAGCGCGCCGCGCCGGCCTGTCGCCGGGCGGCGATCCAGGTCGGCTCGGGCTCGCGTTGGGCATTACGCTCGAGCAGGCGGTCGAGAAAGGTTTGAACGTCGCTCATGCAGCGGACTCCTCCTGTACCCAATCGTAACCCTGTGCCTCCAGCTTCTTGGCCAGCTCGGCATCACCGCTCTTGACGATGCGACCGTCGACCAGCACGTGGACCCTGTCCGGCACGATGTAGTCGAGCAGGCGCTGGTAGTGGGTCACCAGCAGGATGCCGCGATCCTCGGCACGCAGGCTGTTGACGCCGTCGGCCACGACTTTCATGGCATCGATGTCCAGGCCCGAGTCGATCTCGTCGAGCATGGCGAGCCGTGGCTGCAGCACCAGCATCTGGAGGATCTCGTTGCGCTTCTTCTCACCGCCGGAGAAGCCCTCATTGACGGAGCGCTGCAGGAAGCTGGCGTCCATCTTCATCTCGGCGATCTTCTCCTTGATCAGCTTCATGAACTCCGGCGCCGGGATGTCCTCCTGGCCATTGGCGGCGCGCTTGGCATTGAGCGCCGCCTTGAGCAGATAGATGTTCTTCACCCCCGGGATCTCCACCGGATACTGGAAGCCCAGCAGCATGCCGGCCAGGGCACGCTCCTCGACCTCCATCTCCAGCACGTCCTGGCCCTCGAAGGTGATCGATCCCGAGGTGACCTCGTAGCCGTCCTTGCCGGCGATCACCGCCGAGAGGGTCGACTTGCCGGCCCCGTTGGGGCCCATGATGGCGTGGACTTCGCCGGCATTGATGGTCAGGGTGAGGCCCTTGAGGATTTCCTTGCCCTCGACCGTGACGTGCAGATCCTTGACTTCGAGCATCTTCATTACCTTTTCGATTCTGATGAGCCGCCGCGGCGACCCGAAATACGTGGTCTGATCGGGACCAGGCGCCATGGCGCGCCTCAGCCCACGGCGCCCTCGAGGGTGACGCTGAGCAGCGCCTCGGCCTCGACCGCGAACTCCATCGGCAGCTCCTGGAAGACGTCCTTGCAGAAGCCGTTGACGATCATGCTCACCGCGTCCTCCTCGGAGATGCCCCGGCTCTGGC
Organism: Halomonas sp.; assembly: GCA_003560175.1. GTDB lineage: Bacteria > Pseudomonadota > Gammaproteobacteria > Pseudomonadales > Halomonadaceae > Halomonas. Next base: position 3,204 of record PWIZ01000374.1, read on the forward strand.
AGTAGAAGAGCTGGTCCTCGCCGATCTTGGAGGTGGTGGCCTCATGCTCGACGGTGGCGGTGCTGTTGCCGATCTCCTGGTAGGGGAAGGTGTGGGCGCCGCAGGTATCGCCAATCAGCAGGGAATCGCACTGGGTGAAGTTGCGCGCCCCCTTCGCCCGCGGGCCGATCTTCACCAGGCCGCGATAGGACTGGTTGCTGCGGCCGGCGGAGATGCCCTTGGAGATGATACTGGAGCGGGTGCCCTCGCCGATGTGGATCATCTTGGTGCCGGTGTCGGCCTGCTGGCGACCGTTGGTCACCGCCACGGAGTAGAACTCGCCGATGCTGTCCTTGCCACGCAGCACGCAGGAGGGATATTTCCAGGTAATCGCGGAGCCGGTCTCGACCTGGGTCCAGCTGATGCGTGACCGATCGCCCCGGCAGTCGCCGCGCTTGGTGACGAAGTTGTAGATGCCGCCCTTGCCGTCCTCGTCGCCGGGATACCAGTTCTGCACCGTGGAGTACTTGATGTAGGCGTCATCCAGGGTCACCAGTTCGACCACCGCGGCGTGGAGCTGATTCTCGTCGCGCATCGGGGCAGTACAGCCCTCCAGATAGGAGACCTGGGCGCCCTCCTCGCAGATGATCAGGGTGCGCTCGAACTGGCCGGTATTGGCGGCGTTGATGCGGAAGTAGGTGGAGAGCTCCATAGGGCAGGTCACGCCCTTGGGAACGAAGACGAAGGAACCGTCGGTGAACACCGCGGAGTTGAGCGCCGCGAAGTAGTTGTCGGTGACCGGCACCACGGTGCCCAGGTACTGCTTGATCAGCTCTGGGTAGTCGCGAATCGCCTCGGAGATGGAGCAGAAGATCACCCCCGCCTCGCCGAGCTGCTTTTTGAAGGTGGTGGCCACGGAAACGGAGTCGAACACCGCATCCACCGCCACACCGGCCAGGGCCGCACGCTCATGCAGGGGAATGCCCAGCTTTTCGTAAGTCTCGAGCAGCTTGGGATCCACCTCGTCGAGGCTTTGGGGGCGATCCTCGTCACGCTTGGGCGCACTGAAGTAAGAGATCGACTGGTAATCGATGGGCGGATAATCGAGATGGGCCCAGGAGGGTGGCGTCATCTTCAGCCATTTCCGATAGGCATCCAGGCGCCACTCCAGCATCCACGCCGGCTCGCCCTTCTTGTTCGAGATGAACGCAATGACGCCCTCGTCGAGTCCGGGCGGCAGCGTATCGCTCTCGATGTCGGTCACGAAGCCTTCTTTATAATCGCGACGGACAAGCTCTTCCATTTCCTGACTTGCCATGATGTCACCCCTCCCCGGGCGGTTGGGCCGACGAGCCGAGCTCGCCGCGTTGAAATCGGTAAGGCGACTCAGGCCGTATCGGCGGCCAGGGTCACGCTCTGAATGGGCAGCTGCACGGGCAGCTTGATGGGCGCGGTATCCGCCAAATGGGCCAGGGTCACGCTATCGAGAAGCGCGCGCACGGCCAGCGACACCCGCTGCCAGTTGTCGGCGACGCCACAGGTCGCCACCAGATCGCAGCCGCCCTCGGCGAGACTGCACTCGGTCATGGCTACCGGCCCCTCGATGGCGGTGATGATATCGATGGCGGTGATCTTCGATGCCGGCCTGGCCAGAGAGTAGCCCCCTTGGGCGCCACGCCGAGACTCCAGCAGCCCCGCCTTGACCAGCATCTTGAGGGTCTTGGCGACCGTGGGATGCGGCAGCTTCACCGCTTCGGCCAGTTCCCCTGCTGCCTGGGGCTGCTCCGGGTGGCGAGCGATCTGGGCCATCACAACGGCGGCGTAGTCGGTCAGCCGCGAAAGCTTGAGCATGCTGCCCTCCTCGGTGGCGCGCGGTCCGAGAGGGGCCGCGCCTCAATTGGGGACCATTTTAGTCCTGTATAAGTTCGATGTGAAGCCCACCGAGCGATTTCCGGTCTCCAGCGCGGAGGATGACAGCACGATCGCTGCCGTTCTCATCAATAACGACAATCGTTCTCATTGGCATGAGGCATCGACGACGCCCTTATACCTTCCTGACGCCTATGCTTTTTTCACGCTTGTGCCTTCTTCACGAATTCGGACTTCAGCTTCATGGGGCCGATGCCGTCGACCTTGCAGTCGATATCGTGGTCGCCCTCCACCAGGCGGATATTCTTGACCTTGGTGCCCACCTTCACCACCAGCGACGAGCCCTTGACCTTGAGGTCCTTGATCACGGTGACGGTGTCGCCGTCGGCGAGAGGGTTGCCGTTGGCATCCCGCACCCGAGGCCCCTGTTCGGCGCCTTCTGTGCTCGCTTCGCGAGACCACTCATGGCCGCACTCCGGGCAGACATACTGCAGGCCGTCATCATACGTAAAGGGAGACTCACAGGCGGGGCAATGGGGAAGGTCACTCATGGCTGACTCCGACAAGGGCTGAGAAAGCTGCCAAGCCTACACCGCGTCGCCGACGGGCTCCAGACGCGGCCCGCGCCACATGACGCTCCACGTCGAGCCTGGCAGGATAGTGTCTTTGCCGATGATCAAGGACGCACCATGCACGAGCCCCCCACCGTGGTATTCGGCGGCACCGGCTTTCTGGGCCGCGCCATCGTGCGTGAACTGGTGGAGGCCGGGCGATCGGTGCGCATTGCGGCCAGACGCCCGGACCTGCCCGACTGGCTTGAGCCGGGTGACCGCGTGGAGGCCGTGGCCTGCGACCTGAGGGACGACCAGCAGGTCGCCGCCGCCCTCGACGGCAGCGGCGCGGTGATCAACGCGGTGAGTCTCTATGTGGAGCGGCCCCGGGCAGGGCTGACCTTTGAAGAGATTCACGTAATCGGCGCCGGGCGATTGGCGAGACTGACCCGGGAAGCTGGCGTGACCCGGCTGGTACACGTCTCCGGCATCGGCGCCAGCACCCACTCTCCCTCGGCCTATGTGCGCGCCCGGGGGGCGGGCGAACACGCCGTGGTGGACGCCCTGCCCAAGGCGATCCTGCTACGCCCGAGTGTGCTGTTCGGCCCCGACGACGCCTTTCTCACCGCGCTGGTGCATCTGGCAAGGCTGCCGGCGGTACCGCTATTTGGCCGCGGCGACACCCGGCTGCAGCCGGTGCATGTGGATGACGTGGCGCGGGCCGCGGCGCGCCTGAGCGACACGCGCCCCCTCGCACGCCGATTGTTTGAACTGGGCGGCCCCGAGGTGCTTCAGTACCGACAGGTGATCGAGCAGGTGCTGGCTCATCTGGAATGCCGCCGCCCCCTGCTGCCGGTTCCCTTCTTCCTGTGGCACCTGGCAGCGCTGCTGTTCGCCCCCCTGCCCTCATCGCCGCTGACCCGCGACCAGGTGATCCTGATGCAGCAGGACACCATCGTCGGCGAAGACGTAGGCACCTTTGATGACCTCGGCATCGTTCCCCGCACCCTGCACGACAGCCTGCCGACCTGCCTGGCAGCGCGCTGAGTCCGACTTTCCCCATGCTAGGATGACCTATCGCCTATCGCCTCGGAGCCACCCGATGAGCCTGCCGCTGGCCATCCTCGACATCGCACTCTCGGCCGCTCCCTGGCTGCTGGTGGGGGAGGCGCCGACCGCGGCCCCACTACCGCCTTCCTGACCGGAACACCGGGGATCGGCATCGACTCACTGAGCATCACCTACGCGCTGCTTGGCCCCTTCATGGCCGGTGTCTCGCCGGGCACGGTGCTGGTCTTCCTTATCGCCGCGCCGGTGGCAAGCCTGGCGACCCCGGGGTGTTCCGCCGTGAACTGGGCAGCCGAGCCCTGCTCGCCTATCTGACGGGGATCATGATCAGCGCCGTGGCCTTGGGTCTTGGTGTCGACACCCTGGCCGGTTGGTGGCAGCTCGATATTTCTCGCCAGGTCGAGCAGGTGCAGGAGTTGCTGCCCGCCTGGGTCGAGGCGCTGGCGCTTATCATACTGATAGTGCTGGCCGTGAGGCCGCTGCGCCGTCGCCTATCCGCCGCACTATCCCGTACAACCTCGCCGCAGGAGCTTCCATGACCCAGCCACGTATCGCCCTCGACGTCTTCAGCGACTATGTGTGTCCCTTCTGCTACCTGGAAATGCCGGAGCTCGACGCCCTGGCCGAGCGCTTCGACGGTCGAGTGACGATCCGATGGCGCGCCTTCGAGCTGCGCCCCGACCCCGAGCCGACCCTGGACCCGGACGGAGACTACCTGCATGACGTATGGGGACGTGCCGTCTACCCCATGGCCGCCGAACGCGGCATGACACTGCGGCTGCCGCGGATACAGCCGCGCTCAAGGTTGGCCCATGAGGCCGCCGCCTGGGCCGAGACCCAGGCAACCCAACATCCTGGCGCCGGCGATACCATGCGCACGGCACTGTTTCGGGGCTTCTTCGAGGAGAGCCTGGACCTGTCCGACCCGCAAGCCCTCTCCGGGCTCGCCGATGCGCTGTCGCTGGATGGCGGCGCACTTCACCGCGCACTGGAACAGGGCGATCATCGTCAGGCGGTGCTGGACGACCAGCGAGCCGCCCGCGAACTCGGCATCCAGGGTGTACCGGCGCTACGCTTCTGCATGGATGGCGAACACGCCGGCGTGCTCGAAGGTGCACAGCCGCGCCGCCAGCTGTTCCTGGCCGTGGAGCGGCTGCTCGACGCCCTGGGCTAGCTAACCGGCTATGCTGGAGGCGTACCCATCTAGAGGGGACGTCAACAAACAGGGAGTCTGACACGTGAGCAACCAGAACAGTGTGATCGCCTTCTACGACGAGCGCATGCTGGCCCATGAACCTGACATCGAGGTGCCGTTCCTTCCGGGGCGGATGGATAAGCGCATTCGCTCGCTGCTCTCGGGGCTGGGCGTGCCCTGGCACTATCCGGAACACCCCGCCAGGCTGACCGCCATCCGCCATCTCCTGGAGCTGGAACCGGTGCCCGGCGTGACCTTCGAGGCCGGCATGGCCGCAACACGCGAGCAGCTGGCACGGGTCCACACCCTTACCTATCTCGACCACATCTCCCAGCTACGCGGAGAGAGCGCCTGGCTGGACGAAGACACCACGGCGGTGTCACCCGGCAGCGTCGAGGCCGCCGAAGTGGCGGCCGGCACGGCCATTGCCGCGGTGGAAGCGGTCATCCAGGGTCGGGCGGAGAGCAGCTTCGCGCTGGTGAGGCCGCCTGGCCACCACGCCGAGCCGGTTCGCGCCCGGGGCTTCTGCCTGTTCAATAATGTGGCCGTGGCCGCCGCCCACGCCCGACTGGCGCTGGGCTGCGAGCGGGTGATGATCGTCGACTGGGACGCCCACCATGGCAACGGCACCCAGGACATCTTCTGGGCTGACCCGGATGTGCTGTGCTTCGATATCCACCGCGCCGCGCCCTTCTACCCTGGCACGGGGACCCTCGAGGAGATCGGGGTGGGCCTGGGAGACGGCACCAATATCAATATCCCGCTGCCTGCCGACGCCGGTGACGTCGCCTACCTCAAGGCCTTCCGCGAAATCCTGATACCGGCGGCGGAGTGGTTCAAACCCGACCTGATACTGGTCTCGGCAGGGTTCGACCCCCACACTCATGATCTGGCGCTGAATGTCTCCTATGACGGCTTTGCCGCGATGACTA
>PWIZ01000168.1 GCA_003560175.1 Halomonas sp.
ACCAGGCACTCCAGCAGCGAGTTGCTGGCCATGCGGTTGGCGCCGTGCAGGCCGGTGCAGGCGACTTCGCCGATGGCGTAGAGGTTCGCCACCGTGGTCGCCCCGGTCAGGTCGGTGGACAGGCCTCCGCAGCTGTAGTGGGCGGCGGGCACCACCGGGATCGGTTCCCGGGTGATATCCAGGCCGCGGCCGGCGCAGTACGCCTGGATGGTGGGAAAGTGGTGGTGGATGGTGGCCTCGCCGAGGTGGCGGATATCGAGAAGCACATGGTCGCTGCCGGTGCGCTGCATCTCGGCGTCGATGGCACGGGCGACGATATCTCGCGGGGCTAGTTCGGCGCGAGGGTCCAGCGCCGGCATGAAGCGCTCGCCCCGGACGTTGAGCAGTCGACCGCCCTCTCCGCGCACCGCCTCGCTGACCAGGAAGGGGGTGCCCTGCGGGTCAAAGAGGCAGGTGGGGTGGAACTGCTGGAACTCCAGATTCATCAGCTCAGCACCCAGTTCGGCCCCCATCAGCATGCCTTCCCCGCAGGCCGGGTGGGGGCTGGTGGTATGGCGATAAAGCCCGCTGGCGCCTCCGGTGGCAAGCGCGGTGTCGCTGGCCAGTAGCTCGTGCAGCTTGCCCTGGCTGTCCAGGCAGCGGGCACCGCGGCAGTGGCCGGCAGTGTCATCGATCAGGCCGATGGCGGTAAGGTCGTCCAGTATCTGGATGGCGGGGTGCGCGGCCACGTGAGCCTGAAGGGTTTCCATCACGGCGAGGCCCGTGGCATCGGCGGCGTGGATGATGCGCCGGGCGCCGTGGCCGCCCTCGCGGGTCAGGTGGTAGGGGTAGCCGGCATCGGGGCTGGGATCCGGGGTGAAGGGAACCCCCAGGGAGAGCAACCATTCGATGGCGGCCGGTCCGTTTTCCACGGTGAAGCGCACCGCTGCCTCGTCACACAGGCCGTCTCCGGCGACCTGGGTGTCGGCGACGTGGGCGTCAAAGTCATCGCCGGGAGAGAGTACCGCGGCGATGCCGCCCTGAGCCCAACGGCTGGCGCCCAAGTCGTCACTGGCCGGCCGAAGCAGGGTAACCCGGCGTCGGTCGGCGATCTCCAGGGCCAGCACCAGGCCGGCAACGCCGCCGCCGATGATCAGCACATCATGGTTGCCTTGGGTCATCTCGCTTTCCTTTGTCGATCTTGGCGATGTCGCGTCGCGCCCACTTGCGCCCCGAGGCGCGGTGCAGGCGGCGGCTGGGCAGGCGGGTCAGGCCACCCAGACGGGTGACCAGGTCGCTGGTTAGTCGCGCCAGCTCGCGGTTTAGCCAGAGATAGCCGCTGGGACTGAAGAGTACGCGCCCCTCGTCGCTGCGAGCGCTGGAGGCCAGTTCGGCATGGCGCTGGAGGTCGAACTCGCTCACCGTGATCGCGATGGGCTGGCCGGTGCGGACCTGGAAAGCGAGGGTGCCGAGCTCCCGGGACAGGCGGTGCTGTTCAGCGCGCAGGCCCTTCATGGCCTCGATGCGGTCATGTCCCTCTCGGGTGGTCCAGTGGGTCTCCAGCAGCAGCTCGATGGTGGAGAGCATGCGGCGCTGCAGGGAGATGATGTCATCGAGTTCGTCACGATTCAGCCGTCGCTCGCGATGGATGGCATCGACCAGGCCACGCTGCTTGACCAGCGCGGAGCTGGTGGCCTTGAGCAGGGCGCGAGTGTCCACGTCCAGGGCCGACGCGGCGGTGGTGTGGACATGGAAGAGGCGCGCCATGCGATCGAGGTTCTCGGCCAGCATAAAGCGCATCATGTCCGTGGCCTTCTGGGGGAGCACCAGGACGGTCACGCTGATGCCGACCAGAGTGCCCAGTAGCACGTCAAAGGCACGCCACAGGCCAATATCCAGGTCATGGCTGCCGTCGCCGATGACCAGCAGCAGGCTGATGGCGAACATCAGGCCGCTGTAACCGTGGCGGTTGCCAAAGGTGAGCCAGGTGGCAACGCCGATGGCGACGAGGCTGCCGGCGGGGATCAGCAGGTGCAGGGCGGGAGGAAAGAGGATCAACAAAAGACCGGTGGCCGCACCGAGCACGGTGCCGAGAAGGCGCTGGCGACCCTTGTCGAGCACGCCGCCGATATGCGGCAGGTTGCCCATCACCATGACGGTGCTGACGAGCGCCCAGCTGGAGTGGGGAATCTCGAACAAGCGAATGATGCCGAAGGTGATCAGCAGGGCGAGAGTCACGCGCAGCACATGCAGGCGTTGTCGATAGCGATAGGTGAAAAAGGGGTCGCGCAGGGGCGGCAAATTCATGAGGCAGGGCCTCGCAGGGTTGCCACTTTGGTGTCGGTCCAGGCGAAGGACGGAGAGACTGGTGCCCGGAGCCGGACTCGAACCGGCACGGTGTCGCCACCGAGGGATTTTAAGTCCCTTGCGTCTACCAATTTCGCCATCCGGGCGGCACGGTGTCGAGCAGAAACAGGGGGAGTGGAGGCTGGAGTCGGAATCGAACCGGCGTACACGGAGTTGCAGTCCGCTGCATAACCACTCTGCCATCCAGCCTCATCGAGTCGTGTTGCATCTTCTCGGGGAGAAGATGGAGCGGGAAACGAGATTCGAACTCGCGACCCCAACCTTGGCAAGGTTGTGCTCTACCACTGAGCTATTCCCGCCTGACTCGAAAGCGAATTATACGGATAAGTCGGTGACTGTCAAACGCTTTTGCAGCCGAGCTGACGCCAAGTGTTGGGCGCAGCTTCACATGGAGTCGCTGAGGTGCGGCCAGGCGGCGCGCAGGTAGAGCGCCATGGACCACAGGGTCAGTACAGCGGCCGCGTAGAGGGTCGCCACGGCCAGCAGCGCGATGGGAGTGCCGGGTGAAAAGGCCAGCAATAGGAAGATGGCGGCCATCTGCAGGGTTGTCTTCACCTTGCCGATCCATGAAACCGCTACCTGGCCACGCTTGCCCATCTCTGCCATCCACTCGCGCAGCGCCGAGATGACGATCTCGCGGCCGATGATCACCAGCGCCGGCAGCGTCAGCCAGATCGACTCATAGCGCTCGATCATCAGCGCCAGGGCCACGGCGACCATCAGCTTGTCTGCCACCGGGTCGAGGAAGGCGCCGAAGGGCGTCGCCTGATTCCAGCGCCGGGCCAGGTAGCCGTCCAGCCAGTCGGTGATCGCGGCCACGGCGAACAGGCCGGCGGCCACCGGCATGCTCCACGAGAAGGGCAGGTAGAAGAGCACCACCAGCAGAGGGATGAAGGCGATACGAGCCAGAGTGAGAATATTGGGGATGTTCATCGCGGGACGCTGTCCTTGCCGGTGATGTGGTGCCGAGGCGCCGGGACATTCTATCCGCCTTGACGGCCTTCATCCATGCAGGGCGCGATGAATTGCCTCGGCCAGGGTGGCGCTGATGCCGGGGGCCCGCGTGAGCTCTTCGCGACTGGCCTGCTTGACTCCCTGGAGACCGCCGAAGAAACGCAGCAGCTCGCGCCTGCGTTTGGGCCCTACGCCGGGGATCCCCTCGAGCGTCGAGGTGCGCCGTGCCTTGTCGCGGCGGTTGCGATGACCGGTGATGGCGAAGCGATGGGCTTCATCACGCACGTGCTGGATCAGGTGCAGGGCGGGGGAGGCGGGGTCAAGGTCCAGGGCACGGTCCACGGTTTCGAGAAACAGGGTCTCCAGGCCCGCTTTGCGGGTGGTGCCCTTGGCAACGCCCACCAGTGCCACGCCGCTGACACCGAGTTCGACGAACACTTCGCGGGCAAGGTTGAGCTGCCCCTTGCCGCCATCCACCAACAGCACATCGGGGCGTACCCCTTCACCGTCGGCCAGGCGTCGAAAGCGCCGAATCAGTGCCTGGCGCATGGCGGCATAGTCATCGCCAGCGGCTACCCCCTCGATATTGAAGCGGCGGTAGTCGGACTTGCGCGGCCCATTCTCGTCGAACACCACGCAGGAGGCGACCGTGGCTTCCCCGTGGCTGTGGCTGATGTCGAAACACTCCAGGCGTCTGGGCGTGTCGGCTAGGCCGAGGGTTTCGCGCAGCGCCGCAAAGCGGCGTGTGAGCTGGACCTGGCTGGCCAGCTGGCCAGCCAGCTGCTGCTCGGCGTTGGTGACGGCCAGGGACTGCCACTGGGCCCGGTGTCCCCGCACCCGGTCGGTGATGCGCACCCGCTTGCCGGCGCGTTCGCTGAGCGCGGCGCTGATCAGCTCCCGATCCGCCAGGGTGTGGCTGGTGATCAGCTCCCGCGGGATCTCCCGGGTCTGGCCCAGGTAGTACTGGCTGACGAACTCCGCGAGCAAGTCGTCGGCGGGCAGATCGAGCCCGTTGGTGGGCGCGTGGTGGCGGGCACCCAGCAGCCGGCCGTGGCGTACGCTGAGCACCGAGATGCACAGCGCTCCCGGGCGGGTGGCCAGGGCAAAGAAGTCGGCATCGCCGTCGCCGGTGTCGACGAACTGGCGCTGCTGGAGCTGACGCAGCTGCTGAATCTGGTCGCGCAGCCGGGCGGCTTCCTCGAAGTCGAGTTCACGGCTGGCCGCCTCCATGGCCGAGGTCAGTTCCTGAGTGACCTGATTACTCTTGCCCTCCAGGCACTGCACGGCATGTTCCAGGTCGCGACGATAGTCCGCCTCGTTGATGTGGCCGACGCAGGGGGCGCTGCAGCGCTCGATCTGATATTGCAGGCAGGGCCGGGTGCGGTGGGCGAAGACGCTGTCTTCGCAGTTGCGGATGCGAAAGATCTTCTGCATCAGCGACAGGCTCTCGCGCACCGCAAGGCTGCTGGGATAGGGGCCGAGGTAGCGGCCGTCGTCACGGCGCGTTCGGGCCCGCTTGTACTCAAGGGCCGGGAAGGGGTGGCGGTCGGTGACAAAGACGAAGGGGTAGGACTTGTCGTCGCGCAGCAGGATGTTATAGGGCGGGCGCAGCTCCTTGATCAGGGTCTGTTCCAGCAGCAGGGCCTCGGTCTCGCTGTTGGTTACCGTGACCTGGATGTCGTCAATGCGCGCCACCAGCGCCTGGGTCTTGGCGTTCAGTGTGCCCCGGAAGTAGCTGGCCAGGCGCGCTTTGAGGCGCCTGGCCTTGCCCACATAGAGGGTGTCGCCCTGGGCGTCCAGCATGCGATAGACACCTGGTGACTCGCTGGCGCTGCCGAGGAATTGGCGGTAATCGAAGCTCATGGACGAGGTTCAGTCGCGGATGATGGCACCATCCTAGCAGATGATGCCGGGCGGTAGGCCCGGCAGGCGCTCACTCCAGGCTGGCGAAACCTTCCACCAGGCCGTGCCGAAGACCGAGGTGGGTCAGCTCCACGTCGGTCTGCACGTCCAGCTTGTCGAAGATACGATACCGGTAGGTGTTCACCGTCTTGGGGCTGAGGAAGAGTCGGTCGGAAATGTCGGCCACCTTCTGGCAGTTGACGATCATCATCGCCACCTGCATTTCGCGCTGAGAGAGCTGATCGAAGGGGTTCTCCGTCCCATCGATACGCGACAGCACCAGCCGCTGGGCGACCTCCGGGCTGACATAGCGTTGGCCGTGGAAGACGCCGCGGATGGCAGAGACCATCTCTTCGTGCTGGCAGTCCTTGCTGAGGAAGCCGAAGGCGCCGGCATCGAGCAGGCGCTGGGCGAAGGCCTCCTCGAGCCAAGCGGTCAACACCAGCACGCGGGTGTCCGGCTGGGTGCGGTGGATCTTGCGAGTGGCTTCCAGGCCGCCGATCCCGGGCATGCGGATATCCATCAGCACCACGTCGGGCGAAAGGCGGCGGGTCTCGGCGATGGCGGTCTCACCATCGCAGGCCTCGCCGACCACGCTGAGACCCTCTTCGGCGTTCAGCAGGTGGGCGATGCTGGTCCTCACCAGGTGATGGTCGTCGGCAATCAATACCCGGATCAAGGCAGCGACTCCTGAGCGTCTTGGCTGATAGGGAAAAGCTGTGGGAGATGAGAGCTCCCATGTCGAAGAGTGGCACAACTTCGGGGAAGGTGGAAAGTATCCTTGGGTTTAGTATTCGGGGGTTGACGCTATTCGTCGGGCTGCGTAATATCTGCCTCGTTCTCGCGAGACGAGACAGCGTGGGGCCTTAGCTCAGCTGGGAGAGCGCAACACTGGCAGTGTTGAGGTCAGCGGTTCGATCCCGCTAGGCTCCACCAATAAGACATTACGAATTAGCCGCTTGGCGCTCTGCGCCAGGCGGCTAATTCGTGTGCGCCGAAAAACGCTCTTCACAAAATGCCCCGCCGCGGCGATGCCGGGCGGGGCTAGGTCTCTGGTCGCTTCAGGGTCCTGCGGAACAGTCCCTTGGGTAGTCCCTCGCATGGTCCTTCTGCCTGGTCCTTCTGGCAACAGAGCCAGGTCGCTATCAGGCGCAGTCGGCGGCGCCTTCACCGAACATGTCGAACAGCAGGTTGCGGCCAAGCGAGGTGAGCACCAGTCGGTTGTGCTCGTTCCAGGAGGCCGCCTCGCTGCTGATCAGGACCTTCTCACAGGATTGCCATTCGCTGGAGGCGCTTGAGAGGTTCGCCACGTCATGGCGGTCGAGGCCACGATGGGGGATGGAGACGGTTTCCAGTACGTACCCATGGTGATAGAGCAGGGCCGCCATATTGGAGAGGCACTGTCGCAGGCTTCGCTGCATGCCGGCGAGAGGGGAGGCGTCGTTCATCATGTGCCGCATGTCCTTTCACTCCAGATGTGTGCTGCGGCGCATTATACTACCAAGGTCTGGGTTATACAAAGGTCTTACGTGAAAGCCGAGCAGAGTCCCCATGGTGGAGCGCCACAGGAACCCGTCGCATCACCCCTCGATTCGCCCGAGCAGCAGGAACTCGATCAGCGCCTTCTGGGCGTGCAGGCGGTTGCCCGCTTCCTGCCAGACCACGGCCCGGGGGTCGTCGAGCAGGGTCTCGCTGATCTCCTCACCGCGGTGGGCGGGCAGGCAGTGCAGGAAGAGGGCATCTGCCCTGGCACGGTCAAGCAGCGCCTCGGTCACCTGGAAGCCGGCGAAGTCGGCCTCGCGCTTGGCCTGCTCTTCCTCCTGGCCCATGGAGGCCCATACATCGGTGGTCACGAGGTCAGCGTCGACAACCGCCTCGGCGGGGTCGCGCAGGATAACCACTCGGTCGCCGGCGGCCTTGAGGATATCCTGGCGCGGCTCGTATCCCACGGGGCAGCAGATGCGCAGCTGGAAGTCGAACTGGCGGGCGGCGTTGATCCAGGAGTGGCACATGTTGTTGCCGTCGCCGATCCACACCGCGGTGCGCCCGGTAACGCTGCCGCGAAGCTCGGTCCAGGTCATCACATCGGCCAGCAGCTGGCAGGGATGGTAGTCGTCGGTCAACGCATTGATCACCGGCACCGAGCTGGCCGCGGCATACTCCTCCAGCCCGGGATGGGAGAAGGTGCGGATCATTACCGCGTCGACCATCTCAGAAAGCACACGGGCGGTGTCGCCGATGGGCTCGCCACGGCCGAGCTGGGTGTCACGGGGTGACAGAAACAGCGCATGTCCCCCGAAGTGCGCCATGGCGGTCTCGAAGGAGACCCGGGTGCGGGTCGAGGACTTCTCGAAGATCATCGCCAGGGTGCGGTTCTGCAGGGGGGTGTAGAGCGGCCCCTGGGCCTTAAGCTCGTTCTTGATGGTGATGGCGCGCTGGACGAGGTAGCGCAGCTCGTCCTGGCTCATGTCCAGCAGGGTCAGGAAGTGGCGGGTGGCCATTGGGCGTGCTCCACGAGAAAAAACGTCCATCCTAGCCAGGCGCCGGGGGATGCGCAACGCGTGTGGGATCAGTAGAATGGTCGATCAAGACCTAGCGCCGAACTCGGGTATTGGCCCGCGCCGGCATTCGCGACATGAACAGGGAGACGCCATGAGCACCACCCTCGAGAACATCCAGCGCCAGATCGGCGAGAATCCTATCCTGATCTACATGAAGGGGACTCCGCAGCTGCCCCAGTGCGGCTTCTCCGCCCAGACCGTCCAGGCGTTGATGGCCTGCGGCGAGCGCTTCGCCTTCGTCAATATTCTGGACAATCCGGACATTCGCACCGAGCTGCCCAAGTATGCCAACTGGCCCACCTTTCCCCAGCTGTGGGTCGAGGGTGAGCTGGTCGGCGGCTGCGATATCGTCGTCGAAATGCATCAGAGCGGCGAGCTCGAGACGCTGGTCAAGGAGGCCGCGGCCAAGCACAAGGACGACACGGCTCAGTAAGCGCCCAGTGGCCCTTCGGGCAGCGCGAGCGACAAATCACAAGCGACAAAAAACCCCGCTGGCCATTGCCTGCGGGGTTTTCTTTGGGTGGATGCTCTCGAAGCCTGACTTCCTTGCTCCTTACGGCTCTTCCTCCATCCCCTGCTCGCGCTGGGCCTGGGACCAGCCGCCCAGATCCTTGTAACGATTGACCATGGCGCAGAAGAGCTCGGCGGTGCGTTCGGTATCGTAGCGGGCCGAGTGGGCTTCGCCGTTGTCGAATTCGATACCGGCGGCGCGACAGGCCCTGGCCAGCACCGTCTGGCCGTACATCAAGCCGGCCAGTGATGCGGTGTCGAAGCTGGAGAAGGGATGAAAGGGGTTGCGCTTGATGCTACAGCGATTGACGGCGGCGTTCAGGAAGCCGTGGTCGAAGGCGGCGTTGTGGCCGACCAGCACGGCGCGAGTGCAGCCGTGGGCCTTGATCGCCTTGCGAATGGGCCGGAATATCTCACTCAGCACCTGGGCCTCGGAGAGCGCGACCTGCTGGCGCAGCGGGTCGTCGAGCCTGATGCCGGTAAAGTCCA
>PWIZ01000420.1 GCA_003560175.1 Halomonas sp.
GTGCGCGAGCCCACGTCCTGGCCGTAGTGGTGCAGGAATCGCCGGTGTCCAAGGTCCAGTCGCTGGGGCGACGGTGGTTCACCCAGGGCATCAGTCAGCGCCCGCTCGACGAGCTTGAGCGCACCGTTGCCGACCCAGACGCTGACCTTCTTCTCGCCCGCTTCGGGTAGGCCCTGCTCGCTCAGGGTCGCGTCCACGGCGGCGGCCAGGTCGGGCACCGAGTCGATCAGGGTGCCGTCCAGGTCGAAGGCCACCAGGTCGATACCATCGAGAAGGGGGTGCATGCTCTCTCCTTGCTCTCCTTGCTCTCCTTGAAGGGCCACTGCGGCCTGTCGCGCCGCCAGCCAGGCCCGCTTGCGGGGGGCCGACAGCCGCTTGATCTCGGCCTCGAGGCGGAGCGCCTCGCCGTGGCGGCCCACCGGCTCCCGGTGGCGCAGGGTCAGGGGGCCGCGGCCGCGCAGGGCCTTGGCGCCGCGGCCGGCGGCGTGATCGGCCAGGCGCCGCTCCACGTCGGTGGTGATGCCGGTATAGAGGGAGCCCCCCGCTGTCTCCAGCAGGTAGAGGTGCCACACCGGCAACGCAGCCTCGGGGCGCGGTTCGCTCATGGCTTCAGCGCACCCCGGCCAGCTGGGCGCGGAAGTCGCGGATCACGCTGTCGTAGCGGTGGGGGTCGGCGGCGTTGCCCGCCTTGAACACCGCGGAGCCGGCCACGAAGGTGTCGGCGCCGGCCCGGGCGATCTCGGCGATGTTGTCCACCTTGACCCCACCATCGATCTCCAGGCGAATGTCGCGGCCGGAGGCGTCGATCCGACGGCGCGCCTCGCGCAGCTTGTCCAGGGTACCCGGCAGGAACGACTGACCGCCGAAGCCGGGGTTGACGCTCATCAGCAACACCATGTCGACCTTGTCCATCACGTAGTCGAGAAAGGAGAGCGGCGTGGCCGGATTGAAGACCAGGCCGGATTTGCAGCCGCCGTCGCGGATCAGCTGCAGGGAACGGTCGACGTGGTCCGAGGCCTCGGGGTGGAAGGTGATGATGCTGGCCCCGGCATCGATGAAGTCGCCGATCAGCCGATCCACGGGGCGCACCATCAGGTGCACGTCGATGGGGGCGGTGACGCCATGCTTGCGCAGCGCCTCGCAGACCATGGGCCCGATGGTCAGGTTGGGCACGTAGTGATTGTCCATCACGTCGAAGTGCACGATATCGGCACCGGAGGCCAGCACGTCGTCCACCTCTGCGCCCAGGCGCGCAAAATCGGCGGAAAGGATCGAAGGAGCAATCAGGAAGTCGCGTGTCGCATCGGTCATGGAAGGGTCCAGGCGGTCGCTTGCAGAGAGCGCATTCTAGCAGAGCCGCCGCAGGACGGCAGCGCGGGGGACGGCGCCCCTTTGTACAGACATAGTGCCAAATAGAATAAAAAATACCGTTGTAATTACTATTGGTCACACTTAACCTTCCGGCATTGCCAACAATTTCCGGAGTAACCCCATGGCCCTGCATCCGCTCTTCCAACGCTCCCTGATCGCCATCGCCCTTAGCGCCGGTCTGGCCGGCCCGGCCTTGGCAGCCGAGCGGGAACTGCTCAACTCCTCCTACGACATCGCCCGGGAGCTGTTCTCGGCCATCAATCCCGACTTCGTGGCGCACTGGCAGGAGACCCGGGGTGAGGAGGTGGCCGTCAGCCAGTCCCACGGCGGCTCTTCCGCCCAGGCTCGCGCCATCCTGCAGGGGCTGCGCGCCGATGTGGTGACCTACAACCAGGTCACCGACGTCCAGGTGCTGGCCGACGACGGCCTGGTGGCCGATAACTGGCAGCAGGCGTTCGACAACAACGCCTCGCCCTACTACTCCACCACCGCCTTCCTGGTGCGCAAGGGCAATCCCAAGGGGATCGAGAGCTGGGATGACCTGAGCGGCGAAGGGGTAGGGATCGTCTTCCCCAATCCCAAGACCTCCGGCAATGGCCGCTACACCTATCTGGCCGCCTGGGGCTTCGCCGACCAGCATTTCGACGGCGACGAGGAGCAGATCCAGGACTTCATGCGCACCTTCCTGCGCAACGTGACGGTGTTCGACACCGGCGGCCGCGGCGCCACTACCAGCTTCATCGAGCGTGGCCTGGGCGATGTGTTGATCAGCTTCGAGTCCGAGGTCAACAACATCCGCGGGGAATATGGCAGCGATGACTATGAGGTGATCGTGCCGCCGGTCAGCATCCTGGCCGAATTCCCGGTGGCGGTGGTCGAGCCCAACGCCGAGCGCAATGGCACCCAGGACCTGGCCCAGGCCTACGTGGAGTACCTCTACAGCGAGGAGGCCCAGCGCACTCTGGCCGGCTTCAACTACCGCGTCCACCACGAGGCAGTGGTCGAGGAGTTCGCCGATCTATTTCCCGAGACCGAGCTGCTGCGCGTCGAGGACGTCTTCGGTGGCTGGGATCAGGCCATGGAGACCCACTTCGGCAGTGGCGGCCTGCTCGACCAGCTGCAGCGCCGCTAATCCCCTCAAGGAGACGAGTCACGCCCATGAGCACCCGCGCCCTTCCCTTCGCCATCGGCCGCGCCCCCAAGCGGGTGCTGCCCGGGTTCGGCCTGTCGCTGGGGGTGAGCCTGCTGTTCATCTCCCTGGTGCTGCTGCTACCGATGACCGGCCTGTTCGGCCAGCTGGCCGGGCTCAGCCTGGCCGAATACTGGGCAATCATCAGCGACGGTCGCGTGGTGGCCAGCTATTCGGTCACCATCGGCGCCGCCGCCGTGGCAGCCCTGGTCAACGGCGCCTTCGGACTGCTGCTGGCCTGGGTGCTGGTGCGCTACGAGTTTCCCGGCAAACGCCTGCTCGATGCCCTGATGGACCTGCCCTTCGCCCTGCCCACGGCGGTGGCCGGCATCACCCTCGCCACTCTGTATTCCAGCAACGGCTGGATGGGCCGGCTGCTTGAGCCGCTGGGGCTGCAGGTGGCCTACACCTGGGTGGGCATCGCCCTGGCCATGGCCTTCACCAGCATCCCCTTCGTGGTGCGTACGGTGCAGCCGGTACTGGAGGACCTGCCGGTGGAGGTGGACGAGGCCGCGCTGACCCTGGGTGCCAACGACGGCACCGCCTTTCGTCGGGTGATCCTGCCCCACCTGTGGCCAGCCCTGGTCACCGGCACGGGTCTGGCCTTCGTGCGCTCCTTGGGCGAATTCGGCGCGATCATCTTCATCGCCGGCAACATGCCCTACGAGACCGAAATCACCGCGCTGATGATCTTCGTGCGCCTGCAGGAGTACGACTACGCCGGCGCCTCGGCCATCGCCTCGGTGGTGCTGTTCGTCTCGCTGGCGCTGCTGCTGGCCATCAACATCTGGCAGGGGCGCTTCATTAAGCGCCTGCATGGAGGAGGCGGCTGATGCAACGTATCGGTGATGCTCCGGCGGTACGCCGGGCCTTGATCCTCGCCGCCGTGGCCCTGTCGGCGCTGTTCCTGCTGTTGCCGCTAGTGGCGATCTTCGCCCAGGCCTTCGCCCAGGGCGTGGCGGTGTTCTGGACCAATGTCAGTAACGAATACACCGTGGCGGCCATCGGCCTGACGCTCTTCATCACGGTGCTGACCATTCCCGTCTGCCTGGTGTTCGGGGTGGCCCTGGCCTGGCTGGTGACCCGCTTCCAGTTCCCGGGCCGGCGCGTGCTGCAGACCCTGATCGACATTCCCTTCGCGGTCTCGCCGGTGGTGGCGGGCCTGATCTACCTGCTGCTCTACGGGCGCAACGGCTGGCTGGGCGGCTGGCTCGACGGCCACGACATCCAGCTGATGTTCGCCTGGCCGGGGATCCTGATGGTGACCATCTTCGTCACCTGCCCCTTCGTGGCCCGGGAACTGATCCCGCTGATGCAGGCCCAGGGTTCCCGGGAAGAGGAAGCCGCCGTGACTCTCGGCGCGCCGGGCTGGACGATCTTCCGCCGGGTGACCCTGCCCAACATCCGCTGGGCGCTGCTCTACGGGGTGATCCTCACCAACGCCCGGGCGGTGGGGGAGTTCGGCGCCGTCTCGGTGGTCTCGGGGGCCATCCGCGGCCAGACCAACACCCTGCCGCTGCACCTGGAACAGCTCTACCAGGACTACAACACCGTGGGGGCCTTCGCCAGCGCCGCTCTGCTGGCCCTGATTGCCCTGCTTACCCTGGCCGCCAAGGCCGGACTGGAATGGCGCGCCGCGCGCCAGGAGGCTCACCCATGAGCATTCGCCTGCACAACATCGGCAAGCACTTCGACGCCGGGCGCCAGCGCACCCGGGCGCTGGAGCCGGTGAATCTGGATATCCATGACGGCGAGCTGATCGGCCTGCTCGGCCCCTCCGGCTCCGGCAAGACCACCCTGCTGCGGATCATCGCCGGGCTCGAGTGCGCCGACTCGGACAGCGGCGCGCGCATCCTCTTCGGCGACCGCGACGTTACCAACCTCCACGTGCGCGACCGGCGCATCGGCTTCGTCTTCCAGCACTATGCCCTGTTCCGCCACATGACGGTGTTCGACAACGTCGCCTTCGGGCTCACCGTGATGCCGCGCAAACATCGCCCCACGACGGGCGAGATCCGCGCCCGGGTGCACCGCCTGCTGGAGATGGTGAAGCTCGAGCCGCTGGCCAACCGCTACCCGGCCCAGCTCTCCGGCGGCCAGCAGCAGCGCGTGTCGCTGGCCCGGGCACTCGCCCTGCGCCCCGACGTGCTGCTGCTTGACGAGCCGTTCGGGGCACTCGACGCCAAGGTGCGCCAGGACCTGCGCCTCTGGCTGCGCCACCTGCACGACGAACTGGGCTTCACCAGCATCTTCGTGACCCACGACCAGGAGGAGGCCCTGGAGCTCTCCGATCGCGTGGCGGTGATGAGCAACGGGCGCATCGAACAGATCGACACCCCGGATGCAGTCTACAAGGCGCCGGCCAACCGCTTCGTGTTCGAGTTCCTGGGCGACGTGAACCACCTGGAGGGGGAGGTACGCGACGGGGTGCTGACCTGCGGCGAGGCACACCTCTCGGTAGATCTTCCGGACGGCCCCGAGGAACTGCTGCTGCGGCCCCACGAGGTGCGCCTGGTGGAGACGCCGACGCCAGAGGCTCGACTGCCGATGACGGTGACCGCGATCTCCCCGGTGGGGGCCGAGGTGCGCGTGGAGCTGGCCGCGGACTGGCTGGGGGAGCCCTGGCTGGCCACGGTGCGTCACGCCGACTATGAGCGCCTCGATCTGCGCCGCGGCCAGCGCCTGTTCGCCGTGCCGCGCCGATGGCACCGATTTCCTGCCGGCCAACCCGAGCGCACGGTAATGGCCACCGCCGACGCGGCCTGAAACCGACTCAGCTCTGCCAGGCCATCAGGGTCTCCGCTTCGCCGGTGAACGGCTCGAGGCGCTCCTCGACCACCTGGAAGCCCAGACGCCGGTAGAAGGAGACCGCGCGTACGTTGCGGGAGAAGACGCAGAGGGACAGCCGCGAATGATGGGCCATGGCGTGGGCCATCAGCCGTGAGCCGTGACCGTAGCTCTGCAACTCCGGGTCGACGAACAGCGCCTCGAGATGCTCACCGTTGAGGGCGGCAAAGCCAATCACTCGCCCCTCCACCTCCAGCACCAGCAGTTCGTCGACGCCAGGCAGATGCTCTCCGGCCATGGCATCGAGGTGCGACTCCCAGTACGCCGCGGGGATGAAGTCGTGGGCCCGACGCGAGGCACGCAGCCAGATATCGGCCAGTTGCGGAATCTCCTGGGGGACGGCGGGACGAATCATCGCGTTACTCCAACGAACGGAACTAGCCAGTATGTGTCATCGTGGGGCCATCCCTTCAGTGTATCCTTGAGGCACGGCTCCTGCCCGAGCAATTCCGAGGCCTGGCGCGAGGGGATATACTGCCTACGAATGCCTGACTTCGTCGCCCAGAGAGATCTCCCATGCAGCATAGCCGCCCCCTTCATACCCTCCTGCTTCGACTCTCCGCGGGATTGCTGACCGCCGGACTGCTCGCCGCCTGTGCCAGTCCTCACTATCTGCAGCTCAACCCCCAGCGCAGTGCCGAGGTGCCGGTGACTGGCAGCGGCCAGGCGGTCACGGTGATCGCCGTGGACGGCCGCGACAGCGAAGTGATCGGCACTCGCACCGGCAGCGCCATGTCGACGGCCACCATCACGGTCAATGCCCACGAGCTGGTACCGCACCTGCAGCGCGAAGCGGAGCGAGCGGTGCGCGACATGGGTTTTCGCCCCACCGCCGAGAATGCAGCGGGTCGCCCCAGCCTGACCCTCACTCTGGAGCACCTGGGCTACGAGCGCGGCCAGAGCCGACCGGTGATCGATGAAGCACGCCTGGAGTCGGTGCTCATCGCCGAGGCAGTCAACGGCGGCAACACCTACACGGGCACCTATACCTCGCGACGCACTCAGAGCTTTGCCGTGCGCCCGGACCGCGACACCAACGCCCGCATGGTCAACGACCTGCTCTCCGATGGCCTCGACCGTGCCTTCCGGGATCCCGAGCTGGGCCAGCTGCTGGCGCGCTGAGCTCGACTACTCCAGCGGGCCGCGGCGCACCAGCGCCCAGGCGCTCTCGCGAAAGCCGCTGCCGGCCTCCGGCTCCCCCTGGGCCAGCAGGGTGACCCGGAAGTTGGGCTCGAAGAGCTCATACACCTCCTCGTTGGACACGCTGAAGGGCGGCCCACCCGCATCGCCCGGCTCGCGTTCGAGGCTGATCAGCAGGCCGCGACTGCCCGGCGGCACCAGCTGGGCCAGGTGAAAGGCATAGCGCTGGCGGGTGGCCGGCGGCAGGGCGATCAGCGAAGCGCGATCATAGAAGGCCCCGATCTCCGCCGCCTGCTCGATATGAAAGTGAAAGAAGTCTCCCTGCCACAGCTCCACGTTACCCTGGCGACAGATCTGGAAGCCGGCCTGGCGATAGCGGGTCGTGACCCCCTCCCCCTCGGCCATGAACTGCTCGATCGCCTCCGGCGCCAGCTCGATGCCAAGCACCGGGTGGTCATGGCCGGCGAGCCAGCGCATATCCAGGCTCTTGCCGCAGAGCGGCACCAGGACCTTGGTTCCGGCCTTGACCTCGAGACCGGGCCAGTGGGCCACCAGCATCGGATGGGGGCGGTCGCGGTGGAAACCGATGCGCCCCTCACGCCAGCGCTCGAGCCATTCGTTGGCCATCGCCCTCTCCTCAGAACCAGCGGTCGCGCTTGCGCTTGCGGCGCGGCAAGTGGGGAACGATAAGCCCCACCAGCAGGCCCGCGCCGGCCACCCCGCCGCCATACATGAAGTAGCGCATCAGCAGGTCTTCCTCTTGGGTGTCCAGGCGAGCCTGCAGCTGACGGATGGTCTGCCGCGACTGCTCTGACTCGGCGTCCAGTGCCTGATTGCTCGCCTCGAGCTCGACGATGCGCGCCTCGCGAGTCTCCAGCGCCTCGCGCTGGGCGGAGGTGCGATTCTCCCACTGCTCATTGATGCCATCGAGCTCCGCTGAGAGTTCGGCCACCTGCTGCTCCAGTTCCGGCACGCGCACCTGGGCGCTGGGGGCGTCCTGCAGCTCGCTGGTGAGTATCCAGACGGTGTTGCCGTCGGCATTCCGCACCCGGCTGTAGTTGCCGCTGGTCTCGAGCCGCTCCACCGGCTCACCGGCAGCAAGGGTGCCGACAATGCGGTAACCGTCGGTGGGGCCGCTGCGCACATAAGTAGTCAGGGAATCGCTGACCCAGTGGGTCGCGTCGTTCTGCTGGGCCTGGAGTGGCAGGGCAAGGAGCCCCAGGGCAAGGCCCAGGCTGAGTCGTCTGATGTCGTGTCGTATCATGCCGTTGTCCTGGCTATAGCTGGCGGATTTCCACTCTGGCGCGACCTGTACCCGACGCCGGCTTCCTGCCGACGCCGATGCGATGAGACGGCCGATCTCTCTCGAAAGGTATCGGCCATTTTCCACAGAGGCTTGTCCACAGCTCCTGTGGACAAGTAACGGGACAACCGCTGGAAAGACCTCTATCAGCGGCGCGGCGCCTGCCCTGCGCCCTTACTGATCATTTCGTGACCAACTTTCCTCAGCGCTCCGGGGGGGGAGGCGGCGAAAAGGGCCGCGGGAACTCGGCCACCCGACCATCGCTCTTCACCGCACGAGGCGTGCCCCCCCGCTCCACCTCGTCGATACGCACGATGGCGTTAAGCGGCAGGTAGCTGCGGATCACGCCCTCGAAAGTGAGCCTGAGCTTGTCCGCGGAGGGATCCACCACCAGTCGAGAGGCGTCTTCGAAGACGAACTCCTCGACTTCGATGAACCCCCACAGATCGCTCTGGAAGATCTCGCGAGCATAGAGCTCCCACACTTCTTGCTGCTGGTGGAAAACCACCCGATAGATAGGCTTTGCCGCCATGGTGCTGAGTGTCCCTCGAACCGGTGTTCCGACAAGAGGCGCAAGCGTAGCACAATCCCGCAGCGGGCGGCCCATGCTGGCCCCGTCGCCGGGCGACGCGTATAATACCAAGTTACTTTTCAGGCCCGCCGCGGCCGCGAGTTCACGATAACTCCCCCCTTTCATCCACTGGTGACAGATGTCGGGCGCCTGGCGCCACGACCCTATTCTTATGGCGAAGAAACTCTTCATCAAGACGCACGGCTGCCAGATGAACGAGTACGACTCCGCACGCATGGCGGATCTGCTCGGCGAATCCCACCGGCTCGAGCTCACCGACGACGAGCTCGAAGCCGACGTCATCCTGCTCAACACCTGCTCGATCCGCGAGAAGGCTCA